>DHHE01000205.1 GCA_002403115.1 bacterium UBP2_UBA4780
CTTCCGGGTGGAGATCGTCACCCGGCGCACCAAGTACGAGCTGGCCGAGGCCGAAAAAAGGGCCCACATCCTGGAGGGCCTGAAGATCGCCATCGCCCATATCGACGAGGTGGTGCGAATCATCAAGAAATCGGCCAACACCGAGGCCGCCCGGACCGCCCTGATGAAGCGCTTCAAGCTGTCGGAGGTCCAGGCCCAGGCCATCCTGGACATGACCCTCAAGCGGCTGACATCTCTGGAGACCAAGAAGATCGACCAGGAGTACGAGGAGCTCATCAAGCTGATCGCCAAGCTGAAGGGCATCCTGGAAAGCAAGCGGCGGCTGATGGGGGTCATCCGGGAGGAGATCGCCGAGCTGCGCGAGAAGTTCGCCGACGAGCGCCGCACCGAGATCCGGGCGGCCTCCGAGGAGAAGTTCACCGTGGAGGACCTGATCGCCGAGGAGGAGATGGTGATCACCATCTCCCACGCCGGCTACATCAAGCGGCTGTCGGTCAGCGCCTACAAGCGCCAGGGACGGGGCGGCAAGGGGGTGACCGGGATGACCACCCGGGAGGAGGACTTCGTCGAGGGCATGTTCATCGCCTCCACCCACCACTACATCCTGTTCTTCACCGACCGCGGGCGCTGCCACTGGCTCAAGGTCTACGAGATCCCGGAGGGCGGCCGGGCGGCCAAGGGCCGGCAGATCTCCAACCTGCTGGAGCTGAAGGGCGGCGAGACGGTGGCGGCCTACATCGCGGTCAAGGAGTTCGACGACAAGCACTACGCGGTGATGGCCACCCGGGACGGGACCATCAAGAAGACGGCCCTGTCCGAGTTCGCCAACCCGCGCAAGGCCGGCATCATCGCGGCCACGGTGGACGCCAAGGACAGGCTGATCGAGGCCAAGATGACCGACGGGTCCGAGGACCTGATCCTGGTGACCCACACCGGCCAGGCCTGCCGTTTCCACGAGAGCGACGTCCGGGCCATGGGCCGGGCGGCGGCCGGGGTGCGGGGCATCACCCTGGATAAGAAGGACTACGTCGTCGGCATGGTGGCGGTCAAGCGCGTGGGATCGTTGCTGACGGTCTGCGAGAAGGGCTTCGGCAAGCGCAGCGAGATCGACGAGTACCGGGTCACCCGCCGCGGCGGCAAGGGGGTGATCACCATGAAGGTCACCGACAAGACCGGGCCGGTGGTGGCCGTCAAGGAGGTGGTGGACTCGGACGAGCTGATGATCATCTCGACCGGGGGCCAGGTCATCCGGCTGTCACTGAAGAACGTCCGGGTGATGGGCCGGGCCACCCAGGGGGTGCGGCTGATCAACCTGGACGCCAGGGACAAGGTGGTGGACGTGGCCCGGCTGGCGGCCAAGGACGAGGAGGAGAACGGCAACGGGCAGTGAGCCGTCTTGCAGCCCGGGGAGCTGCGGGGGCCGCCGGAGGCGGCCCCCGCAGTTTTAATCTGATTTCATTTGACAAACGCGGCGATTTGTGGTATTTTTCATTTTTGAGCCGCGGCGGCCCCATCGACCGATACAACGCTATATTAAAATACACGAAATGAAAGCCCTGAGACCGGAGACCCTGGAAGAGCTGGCCGGCCTGATGGCCGGGGAGAAGGGGGTGCTGTCCCGGGACGGATTCGGCATCGTCCAGTTCATGCAGAGCGCCGGGCTGGAGTGCTCGTTCTACGACGGCACCGACCGCAGGTATTTCGCCCTGAAGGCGCTGAAGCGCTACCAGGACGATCCCCAGGCCCTGGAGAAGGTGATACTGCGGCTGGCCAACCCCAAGGAGTACAAGGCCCAGGTGAAGATGCTGGTGGTGGTGGCCAACCGGCTGAACCACATCCTGCTGTCCGACGGGCTGCGGATAGGATTCGACGGCATCGAGCCCAAACTGGTGGAGTTGGCCCCGGCCAAGGCCGCCCCCGCTTCCCGGCGCGGCTCGGCACAATCGGCGCCCGGCGATCATCCCGACTTCGTCCGCCTGACCCGGGACGTCACCCTGTCCGGGATGCTGGAGAGCCGGATGTGGGAGATCGCGGTCTGCCTGAAGCACAAGGCGCATCTGGCGGCCATCATCTTGATGGGGACCATCCTGGAGGGGGTGATGCTGTCCGTCGTCCACAACAACCCCAAGGAGTCCAACGTCTCGCCCAAGGCGCCCAGGGACCCGCACGGCCGCATCAAACACTTCGCCGACTGGACGCTGACCGACTTGGCGGAAGTCGCCCGGGAACGGGGGTGGATCACTCTGGAGGAGAACAAGTTCGTCTACCTGCTAAAGGAGTACCGGCGGCTGATACATCCCTGGGAGCAGCGGGCCAGGAACGAGGCGCCGGACGAGGAGACCTGCAGGGAGTGCCACCGGGAGTTTTTGGCGGCGCTGGCGGACATCCAGAAGCGGTGCTGAGGACTGGGACCATCCATAAGGAATCCATGAAGGCAGGAATACTCGGAATAATGAAATAGGCTGAGGTGCAAGCAAGCCCCGTTTTCGCCGGTTCGCTTTGCAATCGGTAAAAACACAGAGCCCAAGCAGGAGGAAGATGACAGTGGACGGACAAGTGACAAGAACGGCCCGGTTCCTGGCGGCTTTATTAGGTTTGTCGGCATTGTCGGGCTTTTACCCGGAGCTGGCCGGGGCCGTCTATCTGGAGAACCAGCCCACGGTGGTGGTCCAGCCCGACGGATCGGAGGTCCCCTGCCTCATCACCGGCGACGAGTTCTTCCACCGGGTGCACGACGCCGCCGGATACACCTTGGTCAGGGACCCGGCCACCGGCTACCTGGTCTACGCGGCGCGGCAGGGTGACGACCTGGCACCGACCGGCTTGGTGGCCGGGCGCGATGATCCGGAAAGAAACGGCCTGGAAAGGTTCGCCATGCCGTCCCCGGCCAGGCTGCGGGAGCTCCGCGAATCCCTGCCCTACATGGCGGGCGAGGGCGCCAAGACGCCGCCCGTAGGCACCATAAACAACCTGGTGGTCTTCGTGCGCTTCAAGGACCAGGCCGAATTCCCCGACTCGTCCGCCAAGTTCGACCGGACCTTCAACAGCGCGGCCTCCGGCTACAACTCCCTGCGCAATTATTTCCAGGAGGCCAGCTACGGGGCCACCATGGTCAGCACCACATTCTACCCCATTCCCGGGACCTTCGTTATCTCCTTCCAGGACACCTTCAACCGCAGCTACTACTGCCCCTACGACGCCTCCACGAATCCCGAGGGCTACACCGGGGGCAACAACGGGGCCATGAGGACGGCGCGGGAGCACGCCCTGCTGCGCAGCGCCGTCAACGCCATCGCCTCGCAGGTGCCGGCCGGACTGGACATAGACGCCGACGGGGACGGACGGGTGGACAACGTCTGCTTCGTGGTCCGGGGTCCGACCACGGCCTGGGCCACCCTGCTGTGGTCCCACCGCTGGGCGCTGTACTCCTACAACGTCCAGATCAACGGAAAAAGGGTGTGGGACTACAATTTCCAGATGGAGACCCAGTTCAGCACCGCGGTGCTGTGCCACGAGATGGGCCACTCCTTCGGCTACCCCGACCTCTATCATTACAACTACGGGACCAGCCTGTCGCCCACCGGGATCTGGGACGTGATGTGTTCCACCCCGGACCCGCCCACCCACAGCAGCTCATACCTCAAGTTCCGTTACACCGGCTGGCGGGGGGCCATCCCCGAGATCACCGCCCCGGGCACCTACTGGCTCAAGCCCCTGGCCTCGGGCGCCAGCGGGACCGCCTACCGCATCGCCTCCCCGTTTTCTTCCGCCGAATACTTCGTGCTGGAGTACCGGCGCAAGACGGGGACGTTCGAGGGCTCGGTCCCGGGCTCGGGCCTGCTGGTCTACCGGGTCAACGGGGCTTTCTCCGGGCAGGGCAACGCCTCGTACAACCCGGCGGGCGGCGTCTACGACGAGCTCTACCTCTACCGGCTTAACGGGGACTCCACCGTCAACGGGACGCTGAACAGCGCCCACTTCAGCAGCGCCACCGGCCGCACCCGGATCAACGACACCACCGCCACCCGCTGCTTCCTCCACGACGGAACCCCGGGCGGGATCCGCATCTCGGACATAGGCCCGGCCGGCGACTCGATCCAGTTCACCGTCACTTCTCTGACCGGGGTGGCAGGAGGGCCGGTTCGCCCGTCGCTGCGGGGCACGGCCTCGGTTTCTTTCGCCCCGAACCCGCTACGCGACGCGGGGCGTTTCAGCCTCAACCTGCCGGCGGCGGGAAGGGCCAGGATAGCCGTCTACTCGGTCACCGGGCAGCTGGTGAGGGTGGTGACCGACGGCGAGATGGCGGCCGGGCGGCAAGGAATGGGATGGGACGGCAGGGACGACAGGGGGAGAAGGGTTTCGTCTGGGGTGTACTTCTACAGGGCCAGCCTGGGCGGTGAGGAGATTGGCGGCCGCCTGACAGTGGTGAGATAATCCTGGGAACAGCGATGGAAGCGATGATTCCGGATTGGGCCGATGAGTTCCCCGGGGCGGTGACCGTCTGCGACCGGGAGGGAATCGTACTGTACATGAACAACAAGGCCGCCGAGACCTTCGCCAAATGGGGCGGGGCGGAGCTGGTGGGCAAAAGCCTGATGGACTGCCATCCGGAGCCGGCCCGGGCCAAACTCCGGGACCTGATGGCGAACCGGGAGACCAACGTCTATACCATCGAGAAAAACGGGGTCAAGAAACTGATCCACCAAGGTCCCTGGTACCGGGGCGGGGAATTCCAGGGCCTGGTCGAGCTTTCGCTGGAGCTGCCGGGGGAGATGCCGCACTACAAGCGCAGTTGATCAATCCGCCGACCGGAATCAAACAACTAGGAGAAAATGCATGGAGAACTACGGAAGCCCGCTGGCCGCCCTGCTGGGTTCGGGCGTCTCCCTGGTCATCGGCCTGGCCGCCTACCTCTACGCGGCCTTCGCCCTTTGGGCCATGGCTAAAAAGACCAACACCCCCAACGGCTGGCTGGGATTCATCCCCATCGCCAATGTCTACCTGATGACCCAGATCGCCAAAATCCCCTGGTGGTGGACCCTGTGCGTCGTGGCGGCCGTCATACCCGTGCTGGGAGGCCTCATCATGCTGGCGGCCATGATCTACATCTGGTGGAGGATCGCCGAGAACCTGGGCAGGCCCGGATGGTGGAGCCTTCTGTTGCTGGTGCCCGTCGTCAACCTGGTCATAATCGGGATCATGGCCTGGGGCAAATGACGGTTCCATCCATGAAAAAAGGCCTTTCGACAAACATCGGGAGGCCTTTTCCCATGCCCGCCCGCCGCGGTTGCTTTTTCCCGGGCGGGCAGTTATAATCTACCCATGATCTTCTGGCTGGCCACCGTA
>DHHE01000239.1:0-1233 GCA_002403115.1 bacterium UBP2_UBA4780
CAAACAGCGTAGTGCCGCCATGGCCCGAGTTCACAACCGGCCCGAGACGAAAAGCACTCGTCAGCGACTTCGCAACAATTCAACTAAAGCTGAGATACTGCTCTGGAAAAGGCTGCAAAGAAGGCAGCTTGACGGTATGAAGTTCCGCCGTCAGCACAGCATCGGTAAATTCATAGTTGATTTCTATTGTCCCGAAAAGAGGTTAGCGATTGAGCTTGACGGAAGCGTGCATGGAATCCCGAGACAAGGGGAACGGGACAAACGGAAACAAGATTACATAGAGGGGTTAAGCATCAAGATGCTTCGCTTCTACAATGCCGATGTTTTGCATAANNGAATAACGGGGTTGCAGGCGTGAAAAGGTCGGGAATATTTCTCTGGACCTGAATCAATGGGTGTTGTGAAAAGAATATTACTATACATCAGGCTCTACGGAGCCTACCTCTCCAACTCCATCAAGATGCGGCTGGCCTACCGGGAGGACTTCCTATCCGGCTTCGTGGCCGGCATCATGCAGCAGCTGATAGGCGTCCTGTTCGTGGCCACCATCTTCGTCCGGGTGCCGGACATCAGGGGCTGGAGCCGGGAGGAGGTCTTTTTCATCTACGGCTTCGCCCAGACAACCCTGGGGCTGTTCCACACCTTCTGCTCGAATCTTTTAGAGATGGGCGGGAAGTACGTCATCGAGGGGCGTCTGGACCAGGTGCTGCTGCGGCCGCTGGACAGCCTGTTCCAGGTGATCACCGAGCGCATCCACTGGGAGGAGGTGTCGGTGGTGCTGGTGGGCCTGGGCGTCATGGGCTACGCGGTGGGGCGGATGAGGATGAGCATCGAAGCCTGGCAGTACCTGGCCACCGGGGTTTTGGCGGTCTCGGCCTGCCTGGTGCTGCTGGGAATCTTCGTCATCCTGGCCAGCCTGACCTTCTGGTTCAACGACCGCGGCGGCGTCTCCAACATGATGCTGGTGATGCAGGGTTTCTCCCAGTTCCCGCTGACCATCTACGGCCGAACCATCCAATTGGCGCTGACCCTGGTCATCCCCTACGGATTCACCGCCTTCTACCCGGCCATGCACCTGCTGGGGCGCAAGGAGTACTCGGCCGTGGCCTGGCTGACCCCGGCGGTGGCGGCGGTGGTGCTAACGGCGGGGATTTTTTCCTGGCGGATGGGCCTGCGGGCCTACGAGAGCACCGGGAGCTGATCTATGAACAAACAAACCAATGTCACCCTGAG
>DHHE01000239.1:1344-7438 GCA_002403115.1 bacterium UBP2_UBA4780
CTCCATGGCCCGGCAGGCCGAAGGGTGACGCCGGGACGGGAAAACTAAGGATCAAATAGCTTCATCCCTCAGCTTGCGAGGCCCGGATGCAATCTTGGGATGACACGGTTTATTTTGTTTAAGAGACGGAGCGTAGATGTTCAAATTCCCCAATTTCCGCGACCTGCTGGCCGGCATCGTCTCCCACGACATGTCGGTGGACCTGGGCACCTCCAGCACCCTGGTCTTCGTCGAGGGCAAGGGCATCGTCCTCAACCAGCCGTCGGTGGTGGCCATCGAGAAGAAGACCGGGGTGGCCATCGCCGTGGGGGACGAGGCCAAGAAGATGCTGGGCCGCACCCCGGACGAGATCCAGGCGGTCCGCCCCATGAAAGACGGGGTGATCGCCGACTTCGAGATCTGCGAGGAGATGCTGAGGAACTTCATCAAGATGGCCATGAAGCAGAGGTCGCTGGTCAAGCCCCGGGTGATCGTCTGCGTGCCGTCGGGCATCACCGAGGTGGAGAAGCGGGCGGTGCGCGACTCGGCCGAGCACGCCGGGGCCCGGGAGGTGTTCCTGCTGGCCGAGCCCATCGCCGCCGCCATCGGGGTGGGCCTGCCGGTGGAATCGGCCGTGGGCAGCATGGTCATCGACATCGGCGGCGGCACCACCGAGATCGCGGTCATCGCCCTGTCGGGCATCGTCTCCAACACCTCCATCCGCACCGCCGGCGACGAGATGGACGAGGCCATCGTCGAGTACCTGCGCAAGACCTACAACGTTCTCATCGGCGAGCAGACGGCCGAGGAGATCAAGATCAGGATCGGCTCGGCCTTCCCGGTGGAGGAGAACCGGGAGATGGAGGTCAAGGGCAAGGACCTGGTCAGCGGCATCCCCCGGGCGGTCAAGGTGCGCTCCGACCAGATCCGGGAGGCGCTGCGGGAGCCGGTCAACCTCATCGTCCAGGCGGTGAAGCGGGCCCTGGAGCAGACGCCGCCGGAGCTGGCGGCCGACATCGTGGACAACGGCATCGTCATGACCGGGGGCGGCTCGCTGCTGAAGGGGCTGGACGCCCTGCTGCGGGAGGAGACCAACCTGCCCATCAGCGTGGCCGAGAACCCCCGGGAGTGCATCGTCATGGGCGCCGGGCGGGTGCTGGAGAACGCCTCCCACTACGAGAAGGTGATCATGCCCAGCCGCAAGGAGTGATAGGTCCGCAGGCCTCTATAAGGAATCCAGGAAAGCATGAAACAATTCCCCATAAAGAAGCGTAAAAGCAGCATCCCTTTTTACGCTGAATTCACTGGCACCTCCGGCCCAAAAGGGCGGGCATGCGGTCGCTGACGAGGAAGGTCTGGCAGCGCACCGACGTGGCGGTGCTGGCCGCCTGCCTGACGGCCGGGGCGGTGCTGCTGGCGCTGCCCGCCTCTTGGAAGGAGGCGCTGGGACGTTCGGTGGTGGCCACCGTCTTCGCCCCGCTGGAGAAACCCCTGGCCCAGCTGCGCTCCCTGGCCGCCAGCCGGACGGAGAACAAGGCGCTGAGGCAGGAGCTGTCATGGGTGAGCCTGGAGAACGCGTCCCTCAGGCAGGCGGCCGCCGAGAACTCGGCGCTGCGCGAGCTGCTGGTCCTTAAAGGCCGCTGGCAGTGGAGCCTGGCCGCGGCCGAGGTCTCGGCCAGGCAGCCGGGAATCTTCGCCCCGGACCTGGTGGTCGACAAGGGGACGGCCGACGGCCTGAGACCCGGCATGGTGGTCATCTCCACCATGGGCCTGGTGGGAAGGCTGTCCGGGGCCGAAGGGCGCGCCTCCTTCGTCCAGACCGTTTTCCACCCGGATCTCCGGGTGAGCGCCATCGACACGCGCAGCCGGGTGCTGGGGATAATCAAGCACCAGGCCGGAAAAGGCATGGTGATGGACCGGGTGCCGCTGCACTCGGACGTCCGGCCGGGCGACACCCTGGTCTCCTCGGGCTACGGCGGGGTGATGCCGTACGGTTTGATGCTGGGCACGGTGGAGGCGGCCCGGCCCGACCCGCTGAAACTAAGGGTCGACGTAGGCGTCAGGCCTTCGCTTGACCTCAACCGGCTGTCCCAGGTCCTGGTGATCACCGGGGGGGCGCCACCGCCGCTGCCATCGCTGGCCGCGCCGGACACCTTGGCCCCAAAGCCCAGGCCGAAGCGTTCGGCCGCGGCCGCCCCCCGGCCCGACTCGTTGCCGGCGCCGGAACTTCCGGACAGCGCATCCCAAACGGGAGGCGCAGCGCCGGCAACGTCCCCGCCCCCGCCATCGTCCCCGGAGGCAGGGCCGTGATAAGGGCCGCCAAGACGCTTCTGGCGGCCTGGCTGGCCGTCTTCCTGCAGTCGTCGGTGGTGCATTTCATCGGCATCGGCGGCAACGTTCCGGACCTGCTGGCCATCGCCATTGCCGCCAAGTCCATCAGGGACGGCACGGCCAGGGGCACGGCCTTCGGGGCACTGGCCGGTTTCCTGGCCGACTGCTACCACCCGGCCACCATGGGGCTTCTGACCATGAGCGGCCTGGCAGCCGGCTGGCTGGCCGGGATCCTCAGGGAGAGGGTTTACCGGGAACAGCTGGCCAGCCAGGTGGCCCTGGCCGGGGGCCTGGCCCTGGTGCGCCAGCCTTTCGAGTTTTTGGGGCCGGCCGGAGGCGCCCTGGGCGACTATCCCTGGTTCCTGCTGCGATGGGGGCTGGGCAGCGCCCTCTATACCGCGGCTTTGGCGGCGATATTGATGCCCAGACTGATGGATTGGTGGGCGGCCCGCCCGTCAGCCAGGCTTGCCGGGGGCGGCCGGGACTGAGGGCATGGAGATTCATCCAGTGGGCGAGCGCGGCGTCAGGCGCAGTTCAGACGGGGCGGGCCATGGCCGCTGAGTGGGGCGGGCGGGAGAGGGCCTTGGCCCTGACGGCCGCCGGCATCGTGATCCTGGGCGTCATGCTGGGCCGGGCGGCCCAGCTCCAGGTGTTCCATGGCGGCCACTACCGGTCCCTCTCCATGCAGAACCGGGTGAAGGTGATAGCGATCCCGTCGCCCCGGGGCAGGGTGTTGGACCGCCAGGGGACGGTCATCGCCGAGAGCCGGCCGGGCTTCGCCCTGGTGCTGACCGGGACGAGCAACTGGCGGCCGGCGGTCAACAAGGCCGCCAGGCTGCTGGCCGTCGACAGCCTGGGCCTGCAGTCCGCCGTCAGGCAGCAGCGGTCCGCCTACCCCAAGGACCCGGTGAAACTGGCTCGGGACCTGTCACCGGCCCAGGTGGCTCTGCTGGAGGAGCATCTGGCCGAGCTTCCCGGCATGCGCCTGGAGTACGAGGCCCTGCGCCACGCCAACTACGGCCCCCGCGGCAGCCATCTGCTGGGGTACGTGTCGGAGATCGGGCGCCGGGAGCTGGAGAGCCGGCGGGAGCAGGGCTACCGCTTCGGCGACGGCATCGGCAAGGCAGGCCTGGAGCGCCAGTACGAGACCCTGTTCCGCGGCGCCGACGGCTGCGAGTACGTCGAGGTTGACGCCCACGGCCGGGTGCAGGGCGGCATCCCCCAGATGCCTGAGCTGCCCCCGCTGCCCGGGGTCGACATCGTGCTGACGGTCGACTGGAGGCTGCAGCTTTTCGTGGAAAGCCTGTTCGAGCCCGGGCTCACCGGCGCGGCCGTGGCCCTGGAGCCGGGCACCGGCCGGATCCTGGCCCTGGTGAGCCGTCCCAACTTCGACCCCAACCTGTTCGCCGGTGGGGTGGCCGCCGCCGACTGGGACAAGCTCTCCCGGGATCCCAGCTTTCCCCTGTGGGACCGGGCCATCCGCAGCCTCTACCCTCCGGGCTCGACCTACAAGGTGGTGACGGCGCTGGCCGCCCTGTCCGAGTCGTTGATCACCCCCGAGATCCGGATGCGCCAGAGCTGCCATGGCGGGATGAGGATCGGCAACCGTTACTTCAAGTGCTGGAAGAAGGGAGGGCACGGCAGCCTGGACATGCGGCAGGCCATCGTCCAGTCCTGCGACGTCTACTTCTACCAGCTGGGCATGATGCTGGGGGTCGACCGGCTGAACAGGTGGTCGGCGGCCATCGGCCTCGCCAAAGCGACCGGGATCGACCTGCCCCAGGAGGCCGACGGGCTGATACCCACCACCTCCTGGTACGAGAAGCGGCTGGGAAAGGGCTCGGTGACCGCCGGCATCCCGGCCAATCTGGCCATCGGGCAGGGCGAGGTGCTGGCCACGCCGCTGCAGATGGCCTCCCTCTTCGCCGCGTTGGGAAAGAGGGGGCTGGCAGCCAGGCCGCATCTGCTTCTGAGGGCCGTAGGCCCTGACGGAAGGCTGATCTCCGGGGAGCAACTGGACACGGTCCGGATCCCGATCAGGCCCGAGCATCTGGCGGCCGTGGCCGAGGCTTTGGACGCGGTGGTCAACCAGCCGGGCGGCACCGGCCGGGCGGCCAGGGTCCAGGGGGTGACGGTGGCCGGCAAGACCGGGACCTCGCAGAACCCCCATGGTGACGACCATTCCTGGTTCGTGGGCTTCGCTCCATACGAGGACCCGGTGATCGCGGTGGCGGTCTTGGTGGAGAACGCCGGCCACGGATCGGCGGTGGCGGCGCCCATGGTGGGCAAGACCATCGGCGCCTATCTTGAAATGACCAGGGAGGGGCCCCCGTCACTGGCGGCGGCCGGAGCTCCATGAAGAACTGGGTGAGGCAGAGCGGGCGTGACCTCGACCTGCAGTTGCTGGCGGCCATGCTGCTGCTGTGCCTGGCCGGGGTGGCCATGGTGTACAGCGCCACCCAGATAGACCAGCCCGGCCTGTCCGGCCTGTGGACCCGCCAGCTGTTGTGGGTGGGCATCGGGCTGGCCGTCATGGCGGTCTTTGCCGCCGTGCCCTTCCGCTACTTCGAGGCCCTGGCCTGGCCGTTCTACCTGGGCACGCTGGCCCTGCTGGTGCTGGTGCTTTTCGCCCCGGCCCAGGCCAAGGCCCACCGCTGGTTCAGCCTGGGGTCGTTCAACCTCCAGCCCTCGGAGCTGGCCAAGATCGCGGCGGCCTTCATCATCGCCAGGACGCTGACCGGCAGGGCGCTGGCCCGTCACCCGGCCCTGAGGGTGGCGGCGGCCTCGGCCCTGGCTTTGGGCCCGATGGCGCTGGTGCTGGTGGAGCCGGACCTGGGCACCGCCATGTGTTTTCCGGCCATGCTCCTGGGCATGCTCTTCTGGGCCAGGGTGCCCATCAAGACGCTCTTCTTCATGCTCTCCCCGTTCCTCTCGGTGCTGGCGGTGGTCTCCATGCCCAGCTGGGTGGTCTTCATGGCGGTGCTGGTGGCGGCCTTCTGGTTCTTCCGGACCAGGTTCCGGCTGGCGGCCCCGCTGTTCCTGCTCAACGCCGCCATCGGCAGCCTGGCGCCCCTGCTGTGGAACAATTTGCGCGAGTACCAGCAGAGGCGGATACTGATCTTCATCAACCCGGGGCTGGACCCCAAGGGGGCCGGCTGGCACGTGCTCCAGTCCAAGATCGCCATCGGTTCCGGCGGCCTGTTCGGCAAGGGTTTCCTGGAGGGCACCCAGAAGAAACTGTCGTTCCTGCCGGCCCAGCAGACGGATTTCATCTTCTCCGCCATCGGCGAGGAGCTGGGGTTCCTGGGATGCCTGACCGTCATCCTGCTCTTCGGCTGGCTCATCTACCGGGGGCTGCTGATAGCCCAGCAGGCCCGCAACGGCTTCGCCAGCCTGACGGTGGTCGGGCTGCTGTCGGTGCTGACGTTCCACCTGGTGCTCAACGTCGGGATGACCCTGGGGCTGATGCCGGTCACCGGGATACCACTGCCGTTCCTCAGCTACGGCGGCTCGGCGGTCATCGCCATGATGGCCATGGTGGGGATCGTGCTGAACGTGGGGCTGAGGAGGTACGAGTACTAGACGGCACCGCTGTTTTTCCGGATTCAAAATTCGAAGTCATGCTGAGCCGCGTCGAAGCATGGCTCGGAAAGAATATAAGTTAGGCTCTTCCGGTTTTAGTATGGGTACTGGAGAAGTTTTCTTGGAACGTAAAACGATTGCTTTTAGACGGTCACAAGACACCAGGAGCCATATAACCTTGTCTTCTTCCCGCTTTCTCTTC
>DHHE01000028.1:0-1849 GCA_002403115.1 bacterium UBP2_UBA4780
CAGCCGGAAGAGGTAGACGCCGGCCGACACCTGCCGCCCGGCCTCGTCCCGGCCGTCCCAGCGGACGCTGTGGGTTCCGGCCTGGCGCTGCCCCTGGTCCAGGACCCGCACCTGCTGGCCCAGGACGTTGTAGACCCTGAGGCTGATGTTCGAGGCCTTCGGCAGCTGGTAGCTGATGGTGGTCGACTGCCTCACCGGGTTGGGGTAGGCCCGGCCCAATTGGAACGACCTGGGCGGCGGCGGGGTCGCCGGTCCCCCGGCCACGCCGGCCGGGTCGGGGCTGCGGGTGATCCTCACCGCCCGGTTGTCGGCCAGGGGCGAGAAGGTCAGGGTTCGGGCGGTGTCATNNGGTGGGGTTCTTCTGGAAGCCGACGCTGATGTCGCTGGAGGGGTCGGCGAACTTGGAGTAGTACAGCAGGACGTCGTAGTAGGGCCGGGCGGCGGTGGATTCCTCCAGCACCACCTGGAACCTGAGCCGGGCCGGGTTGCCGTTGAAGGCGATGCTGTCCCACTGGACGATGAAGCGATCGTTGTCGGCGTCGTGCCAGTAGCCGATCCAGGAGCCGGTGACGTTGGCCGTCAGGTCGTCCCACAGGGCGAAAATGGCCGGGACGCTGGGGGTGGAGGCCGGGATGGCGGTGTTGGCATACGAGGTCAGCAGGGTCCGGCCGAAGGCCATCCAGCCGTTGGTGCAGACCGAGACCGAGTCCGAATAGACCGTCCCGTACCAGTTGAAGGCGAAGGGCAGTGCCGCCCGCCGGGTCTGGTTGCTTCCGGTCAGGCTATCCAGCCTGGTCCCGGTGGCCCTGATGTCGGTCCACTGGTAGACCGGGGCCCGCTCGGCGGCGTCGATGTCCTCCACCGCGTAGTAGATGGGCGAGCCGGCGTTGTTGTCCGGGGTGGGGGCCATCTGGCTCACATACACCGTGGCGGTGAACTGCGAACTCCAGGCGGTGTCGTTGTCGTGGGACACCAGCTGGAAGGTGATCGTCTGCAGATGCGGGCAGTCCGGAGCGATGGTGACCGCGAAGCCGGGCAGGGCCACCGCCGAGTCGCCGGCCGCGAGCACCCCGTAGTCCAGGACCTCCCCGGTGATCGAGGCGTGGGGGCTGGATGTCTTCAGGGTGCAGACGGCCGAACCGTTGGTGGGGTCGGTGCCCAGGTTCTTGACCCACACCGGGATGAATGCGCTCTCCCCCGGGTTCAGCTGGCCGTCGGGGATGCCTCCCGCGTCGTCGATGGAGTGCTTCAGGTGCAGGACGAAGGCGCCCGAGGGCGCGATCACCGGCACCTCGGCCGAGTAGCGCCGGTAGTTGGGCTTGGTGACGGTCACCAGCATGGTTGTCCCCGGCGTCTGGGAGGGTATGGAGATGTTGACGTACCCCTTGGCCGTGGCCGTGCCGGTGCCGATGATCTCGCCGTTCACCGTCAGGGCCACGAAGGCGCCGTCGTTGGCCGTCACCGCGAAGCTGGTGATCCCGGCCAGCAGCACCCCGTCGTGGCCCACCGTCAGGTCCTGGGGCACCTCGGAGTAGAGGGTGGTGAAGGCGTCGCCGAACATGTGAAACAGCCGGTAGGTGATCATCTTGTCACTGGTGTTATACGGCCAGCTGGAGGCCTGCAGGTAGTATTTGGCGTAGGCGTTGGCGAATCCCGGCATCAGGTTGCGGTCGCCGAACAGGTGGGTGCCGTTGTTATAGCCCGGGTCGAAGCCGGGGAACATGCAGTCGTAGATGCCGAAGATGTAGGCGTCGTTGACGAAGGAGTACGACACCTCGGTCGGGGCGATCACCCCCAGCGCCCCTTTCTGCTGGCGGTAGAAGGCCTCTCCCAGGCAGACGCTGTCGTA
>DHHE01000028.1:1898-3761 GCA_002403115.1 bacterium UBP2_UBA4780
TACTCCCAGCCGTGGTCCCGGTGCTGGACGATGAAAGCCCCGGCGTTGATGGAGTCGTTGATGGCGGCGGCCGTGCCGTTGTTCCAGTAGGCCGAGCTGTAGGGGTTGGTGGTCGGGATGTAGCCCAGGCCGTTGAAGTAAGTGACCACGGTCGAGGTGTTGGTGGCCGTGGACCAGGCGCCCCCGGCCGACGGGGTGCCCGTATAGATCTTGTAGACATGGGCGCAGCTCTTGCCCTGGATGTTATCGAAGTAACCCCGCACTATCTCGGTGCACAGCTGGAACCAGCGCTCGGTCTGCCAGCCGCAGGCCATCAGCGGCTTGTTGTAAAAGCCGGCGTTGGCGGTCGGCGTCCTCTCCTGCTCCATGAATTTCCGGATCATCAGCGGCAGGCCGGCCGCGGTCCCGGCCGGGATCCGGGCCAGGTTCAGGTCCGGCATCACGTCGCCGTTCATGTCGGCGTAGGTGTTGTCGGACGGGTAGTTTCCCGCCGGGTATCCGGGATAGGGATGGGAGTAGCGGAAGGCCGGGATGGAGTTGCCCTGGCCCGGATATTCGCCCACCAGCAGGACGGCCACCGGCGGCGTTCCCCAGGTGTTGTAGGCGTTCAGTATCCAGGCCTTGATCTGGGCCGAGTCCGAGCCCACGGTGTTGATGGTGTAGATGCCGGTGCTGATGCCCTGAAGCTGGCGCCACTGCTTGATGGTGTCGGCCCAGGCCAGGTAGGAGGCGTCGTTCTGGGTGATGATGACGTACTCGTAACCGTCGCGGGAGCCGGCCCGGGCGTCGTAGTCTATCTTCGGCAGTTGCTCCGCGTTGACCAGGGTGCCTTCCAGCACCGGGTCCCACCAGCGGCTGCGCAGCCGGTCCTCGCCGAACCGCCCGCTGCCGCCCTCGAAGGTCACCCGCACCCGGATGTTGCGGTGGACGAACAGCTCCCTGGTGACCGGGTTGTACTGCATCGGAGAGACGGCCACCAGCACCGCGTCCACCCCCCTCAGCTGGGTCGGCTCGGAGGCTTTGGCGATCCATTCGGGATAGGCCGCGTTGGAACCGTAGATGGCCTGGTCCTTGAAGTAGACAAGGCCGTCCTCCTTCTCGCTGGGGATGACCGGGGCCGGGGCCAGGTCGACGTTTTGAATGACCTCGGTCTCTCTGGAGATCACCTCCACCCGGGCGGTGGCACCCTGCGGCACCGCCACCCAGCGGCTGAGGCTGGGCACGTCCGGCGCCCCGGCCTGGTTGGGCAGTGCCATGGCGCTGATGACCGCTGCCTGCATCGGCTCCCGGTTGATGACCACGTCCTCCAGCCCCAGCCGGTCCAGGGAGTAGGTGAACTCCACGCCCTGCGGGGTGCTGGACTGTAGGGTTAGGCCCGGCCGGGCCCAGAGCCCGGTGTACTGGTAGTCGGCCGCCAGGGCCGGGGCCGCCAGGATGGCGGCCAGGGTCAGGATCGCACTGGCTTTCTTCATGGGATCGCCTTTCTTTGGGTTTTTCGTTCTAATGCTCTTGTTGACCCCGAATGTCTTATGGGAACCTCTAAAAAATTCACTTTTGGAAGTTGGTCATGATTCGATAAGGCTCAGCATGACCGGTAGATAAAGCATTTTGTCATGTTGAGCGAGGTCGAAACATCGACAAATGCGATATTTAGAGGTTCCTTTATGATAAACCCATCCGGGACATTTGTCAAGCGTATGCTGGCTTCCCGCTCCCCGCCTTACCTGACCACCGTCAGCCGACCGGTGCCCGTAAAGCCGGGAACGGACAGCCTGTAGAAATAGACCCCGGCCGAAACCTGCCGGCCCAGATCGTCGCGGCCGTCCCAATTGGCCGAGTGCCTTCCGGCCGTCCGGACGCCAT
>DHHE01000206.1:0-10520 GCA_002403115.1 bacterium UBP2_UBA4780
TCAAACAATGATAAACGTCGATAAAACCAGCAAATATAAGAACAAATTTAATAAACCTAAGATCATGCCCTCAGACATCGAAATAGCGCAGTTCGTCGAGCTCAAGGTCAAAAAGCTAGGCTTTCAATCACAGGGAATCAAGCTCCTGCCTGAATCAACCGGCGGCGAAATACTTGAATTCACCATCGAGAAACCGAGAGAGCGTGTAAAAATAATGCGAGGAGGTGAATCATGAACTGTCGTATGAGTGTCCGCAACGGCCGGATCAAGTTTTATCCCGCCTCACTCGAATATATCGAGCCTGTCTTGCGCAGCCTTGACCAGCAGGTCAAATATGAAAGCATAAGGCCAACAGCTTCATTCAAACCATTGTTCCAACAAACGAAAAGGATTCGCGTCGGTATTACCTGTGAACGCGCACAAAGCATGTCACTCGAGCAGCTCTGGCAGGTCCATGATACTGGCTTATATTACAGCTCTGGCATAACACTATTAGATTTGAAAATACTTATCCTCGAAAAACTGTATTTAGTCTGTTGCCTGTGCGGACACAATTGTCAAATAAACCGATATAAAACCAAAGGCAAATGTGGCCTTGGCCTCGAGACATTTTATGAAAATCAAAACTCGCTCGTCGGGGAAGAGGCTATAATAAATCCGACTGCCGGGATAGCTCTTTTCGGCTGTGAATGGAATTGTTCCTTCTGCCACGCATCCGATTACTTGAATGTTGAAAAAGGCAAGCATGAAGGAGCTTTATTGTCGTCGAGCATTTGGAGCCAAATCAACTACAAAAGATGCAACACAATCATGTTCTCATCGGCCGGCAATCCAACGCCGCATGTAATAAATATATTAAAAGTCCTTAGAGGTGCCCCAGACAACATGAATCTGCCGATGGTATGGAACAGCAACAGCTACGGCACTAAATTACTTTGGAAGATAGTTAACGGTCTTGTCGATTGTTATGTGATTGATCTTAAGTTCAGCAATGATAATTGCGCACAGTATCTATCAGGTTGTAAGAACCACAACTCTTACACATTAGAAACTTTTAACAGCCTTATAAAATCAGCAGGCAGAAAAATCATCAGATGGTTGCTATTACCCGGCCATCTAGAGTGTTGTGGGAAAAATATAATGAACATGCTTTCAAAATATGACTTTTATGTCAGCCTTGTTGATGGCTTTTCTCCAAGCAATAAAATGAAACCTAACAGGCTTAACACCGATGCTGAAAAACAACGGGCGAAGGATATGATCGAAGCACATCATCTCAAAGACATCAATAATCCAATTCATTCAAATACCTTCTGGAAATAACATGAAAGGAAAAAACCATGCGCTTCTTCAGTGAATACCAAGGCCCTGACTGGATAAACAGAAGGCAGCAGCCAACACCAGAAAACTACAACGAGAATATTGTCAGGGTCAGCGAAATCATCAATCCCAACGGCGACAAAATCACCTTGGGTGGAGAGGAAACCCAAACATTCCTCAATCCTGAGCAGGGCGACCTTAAAACCATAACCAGGGATGTATCAACACCGCTGGCTTGCGGATGTCTATATAAGCCCGGCATGAGTGTCAGAACATATCAGAATTGCCAGGCTGTTTGCTCAGATCATTATTACATCTGTTCATTATGTTCAACAGAAATACTTCCACAAATGCACGCAATTATTCCTATCGACGGAAACAACAGTAAATTCTTCCACAGACATCCATGTGCAGAATATGTGCTTAGGCAACTAATTCAAAATGAGCAGAATAACCCTTCTCTTCCGTCAGGCACGAGAATTCTATTGGAAAACATGTACGCAGATATAAGAGCAAGCCGAAGCTGGCTCTACAGAATTTTTACAGGCAGGAGAAGCAACAATGGGCTTCTTCCAGGAAGATAATCACCCTAAGTATCAAAAACAAGGCCTGAATGCAAAAGCATCCAGGCCAAATGATCTATTATCCAGATATCAGCATTTTCAGGATATAAAACAAAGCCGTTTAATTGCAGAAGCTGTTCAAGGTGAAATACCAGTTGGCTTTGTGAACAACAGCGAGCTTGTCTTCGGTTTAAGAAAAGCCGACGCCCCTAAAAACGGGCTTGTAATTGGGCTCCCGGGCGTTGGCAAGACTACCTGTTGTCAGGTTTTGATCGACGGCATTATAAAAAATACAGAAGCAACAATAATATTCTTCGACAAGAAAGGCAGTGAGAAAAATATATATCCCTATCTTTTACAAGTCCTTGATAAAACACAAATATTATTTCTAAGTCCTGAAATCAATCTATGTGAAAATCCTTTTCAGCCTCCGCATAATAGTATAAGTTATCAGGAGTGGTACAGGATTATATGCAATGTTCTCTTGCCAAGCCTCGGGCTCCGTTTTGAAGCCGGCAATGCTCTTATAGCGGGTGCATATAAGGCTAAAACAAAACTCTCTAATGATGTTAATCCGTCAACATTCGATATCTATCCCTGTCTTACAGAATTGCGTCCTAGAAAATATGATGAACACGTAAAGGCCGACTATTACAGCCGAGGTGAATTCAGGCTTGAAATGTGTATTTTAAATCTTACCAGGGTTTTCAGTTATAGACGAGGAATGCCATTTAACGAATACAGGAAAAAGCGTTTTATATTAGTTGATCTGTCAAGGACCGACGATTTCACAGCCAAAATCATAGTTGAATCCATGGTTGCAAAGGTTTTCCATTACCAGACAGCACAAAACCAGGAACAAGATGACTCCTGGTTTCTGTTTTTCGACGAAGCCCAGCATTATTACAGCAATGAAAAGATTCAGACTTTCACAGGAATATCACCATTGGAAGAATACATTCGAATGACCCGCGCAAGCGGGATATGGCAAATCCTGGCCAATCAAAGTTATTCATCTTTGTCCCATTGCGCCAGAACAATGGCCGGCTTTAAAATCCTTTTCAAAACAGATCCGTCAGAAATGAAATATCTTAAAGAATCAATGATGCTTAATGATCAGGATATACAGATAATTGACAATCTTAATGTCGGCGAAGCAATTGTAAAGCTTGATTCAAGGCCAGGTATGCCTTTGTTCAAAATAAATGTTCCTGAATTCAAGATTAGAAAGGATATCAGTCCAGGTTATATATTCGAACCAGTCCATGAGCGTTATGATTGCCTGCCTATTCCCGAGGAGCAAAGACTTAAAGTAATCAATCAAATACTAGGAGAAAAAGAAAAGCCAGCAACCACAATGACAGAAGTTAATAAAAAGGCTGATATTAACGACGATAGAAAACATACAGACTTCCTTATAAATATTCACGAAAAGCCCTTCATGCAATTTACCGAGAGATTAACTGATTTAAAATACGGCGACAGTATCGCTGAATCCGACAGAATTAAAAAGATGCTGATAGATTATGGCTATGTTACCGAATATAAAGTTAAGTTGAAAAAAGGCCGAGGGTCAAAAGCATCTTACCTTGAACTAAACACCAATGGCAAAGAATGTCTCGAAGAAAAAGGCTATAAAATAAAACGCAGCTATGAGGGTAAATCAGGCTTTTTACATTCCCTGATTGTCCACAGATTAGTAAAGCCATTTTACGAATCAAAATACCAAGTAAAGATAGAGGGTAATAATAAAGGCAATGACGCTGACCTGGCAGTATACGACAGGGAAAAGAAGGTTGTTGCAGTTGAAGTATCTTACACAACAACCAGCGAGGATGAAATCAGAAATATCCAACGGGACATCAAGTCATGTTATGAAAAGGTACAGATAATTGTAATATCAACCAGTAATGACAATAAAACCATAACTGAGGACGAAGATAAAGCTCAATCAAAGAAACAGTCATTTACCAATGCCTTTA
The DNA here is from genome assembly GCA_002403115.1 of bacterium UBP2_UBA4780. GTDB lineage: Bacteria > Edwardsbacteria > AC1 > AC1 > EtOH8 > UBA8901. The sequence continues at coordinate 3,866 of DHHE01000206.1, forward strand.
AGGAAACATTCGATGAATCAACATTGGCCAGAATAGAAGTCCTTACCCTAAAAGAATTCCGCGATCTTACTTGAGATGAACAGCCTGATTGACATAAACAAGCTTTCTTTAAAGCTGAGCGTTAAGCCCATGACAATCTATGGCTGGGTTCATGAGGGTACTATTCCTCATTTCAAGCTCGGACGGCTTGTAAGGTTCGACGAGGTGGTAATCGAGGAATGGCTTAAGAAAAGGAAGGTAAATGGCAGGAGCCAAAGAGCTCTTGACATAAACTTATAACACAGCTGCCTTCAGGCAGCTTAAAAGGAGGGCATTAAAATGAGAATATACCAAAGAGGGAAAATATGGTACATTGACTACATCTTTCAAGGCGAAAGATTCAGAAAAAGGATCGGGCAATCTCGAAAGATAGCTGAATTGACCCTGAAAGACATTGAAGTCAAAATAGCCAAAAAAGAGCACCTCGGCATTCAGGAAACCAGGAAAATGCCTTTTGAAACCTTTTCCGAAGAATACCTGAAGTTTGCCAAGACGAATAAATCCGAGAAATCCTATACACTGAACATCACCAACACAAAAGCACTCAATCTGTACTTCAAGAGCAAACATCTTTCAGAAATCAAGCCACAGGATATAGAGGCATATAAGGCCGAGCGCTTGAAAACAGTTAAGCCGGCCAGCGTCAACCGCGACCTTGCTTGTTTAAGGCATATGCTGAACAAAGCCATTCAATGGGGCTATTTAGCATCAAGCCCGATGAAGGGCATAAAACTGTTGAAAGAACCTCCTGGAAGGTTAAGATTCCTGAGCATCGAGGAAGCTGACAGATTGCTGAATAACATTCCAGAAGGAACAAAAGCAATTGTGATATTCGCTCTTAATACTGGTCTGAGAAAATCTGAAATACTAAACCTTCAATGGAAAGAGACCGATTTGAAGAACAGGCTTTTTGTCGTGGAAAAGTCAAAGACAAATGAGCGCAGGATTATCCCGATGAACGATATCGTATATAACTTACTGGTTAAGCTTTCACAGGGCAGAAAGGCCGACATTATATTTTCAAATGATATTAAGGTAAATCTGAGAAAAAGCTTTGAAGCCGGTTTAAAGAAAGCCCAAATCACCGATTTCAGGTTTCATGATCTCAGGCATACCTTTGCCAGCCACCTGGTGATGGCCGGAGCCAGCCTTAAAGTGGTCCAGCAGCTCCTGGGCCACAAGGACATAAAAATGACCATGCGCTACTCTCATCTGTCCCAGGAACACCTCCAGGATATAATCAACAGATTGAGCTTTGGCCAGGAACATGGCACAAAACAGGCACAAACAGTAAAGGAAAGCCAAAGCCCGTATAATAAAAGAAAGGCAGCCTGATGGCTGCCTTATAGTTATCTGGTGCGCCATGAAGGACTCGAACCTTCGGCCCGCTGATTAAGAGTCAGCTGCTCTACCAACTGAGCTAATGGCGCGTTCCAAGGCTGATAATTATACAAAATTTAAAGGTAAAAGTAAAGGTGGCCGGACCGATGTTTTTTGTTGACACGGCCGCCGGTTGGCAGATATACTTTCAGGAACACAGAGGAGAAACTGAAACATGCTGCAGCGGATGTTCCGGCTTAGGGAGAACGGCACCGATGTCAGGACCGAGGTGCTGGCCGGGATCACCACCTTCATGGCCATGGCCTACATCATCGCCGCCAACCCCATGATCCTGGCGGCGGCCGGGATGGACAAGGGGGCGGTGACCCTGGCCACCTGCCTGGTCTCGGGCCTGGTGACCATCGCCATGGGCCTGTGGGCCAACTACCCCATCGCCCTGGCGCCGGGGATGGGCATCAACGCCTTCTTTGCCTACTCCATATGCGCCGGAATGGGCGTCCCCTGGCAGGTGGGGCTGGGCATGTTCTTCGTCGAGGGGGTGATCATCCTGGCCTTCACCCTCACCCGGCTGCGGGAGACGGTGATCAACGCCATCCCCTTCTCCCTGAAGTGCGCCATCAGCGTGGGCATCGGCCTGTTCCTGATGTTCATCGGGTTCGAGAACGCCGGCCTGTTGGAAAGCCATCCGGCGACCTTCGTCACCATGGCCAAGGTCTGCCGTCCGGAGGTCTGGCCCCGGGTGGCCCTGGCGGCCGCGGTCCTGGTGCTGACCGCGGTGCTCCTCGTCAGGAAGGTCAGGGGGGCCATCCTCGTCGGCATTTTGGCCGGGACCCTGCTGGGCCTGGTTCCGGCGTTCCGGGCGGCGGGCGAGGCGCCGACCCTGCTCCAGGCCTCGCTGGCGCCCACCCTGTTCAAACTGGACATCCTGGGGGCTCTGAAGCTCAAGTTCGCGGTTCTGATATTCACCCTGCTGTTCGTCGATTTCTTCGACACCGCCGGGACGGTCATCGGCCTCTCGGTCAAGGCCGGATTCCTGGACGGCCGGGGCAGGATACCGCGGCTGGGCCGCATCCTGGCGGCCGATTCGGCAGGTCCGATCGCCGGGGCCCTGGCCGGCACCTCCACCGTCACCTCCTACATCGAGAGCGCCGCCGGGATCGAGGAGGGCGGCCGCACCGGGCTGACGGCCGTGGTCACCGGCTCGCTCTTCCTGCTGGCCATGCTGGCCGCCCCGCTGGTGGGGCTGGTGCCGGCGGCGGCGGTGGCCCCGGCCCTGATAATCGTCGGCATCATGATGATGGAGCCGGCGCTTCGGATCGACTATGCCGATTACTCCGAGGCGGTGCCGGCTTTCATCACCATCGCCGCCATGCCATTCACCTACAGCATCTCCAACGGCATCGCCCTGGGCTTCCTGTCCTACGTGCTGGTGAAGCTGTTCTCGGGCCGGGGGCGCGGGATCTCGCCGGTTATGTACGTGCTGGGAGGATTATTCCTGCTGTTCTTCCTGGCCAGCCCGACGTTCCGCTGACAGCCTTATAACCGCAGAGGACGCAGGGGGGAGAGCTTTTCTCGATAGCCGGCAGCTTGACAAAGGGGCGGGGCGGCGTTATACTAAGGGTTGCTGGGGGAGCAAGGCGGAAAAACGCCGAGCTGAGAGCCATAGGGCAACCCCTATCACCTGAACCGGGTAATGCCGGCGGAGGGAAGCAAAGACGAGGCCCCGCTCCCATCTCTGGCGGCGGGGTCCTTTAATTGCGTATGCGGAAATGGAGATAACTGTCAACGGGAAATCTCTGGCGCTCGAATCCGAAATGCCGCTGGACCGGTTCCTGGCCGACCGCGGCCTGCCGGAGGCATCGGTGGTGGAGCGGAACGGGGAGATCATCCAGCGGGATCGGCGCCACCTGGTGACCCTGCGGGAGGGGGACGTGCTGGAGATAGTCCGCCTGGTGGGCGGGGGATAACCTTAACGTTAATCGTCAGAAGGTATAATTCGAAATGGACCTGAAACCTTTGGCCATCGCCGGCCGGGAAATCAGATCGCGCCTCTTCATGGGCACCGGCAAGTTCTCCAGCCCCGCCGTCATGGCCCGCTGCCTGGAGGCCTCGGGAGCCGAGGTGGTGACCGTGGCCCTGCGCCGGGTGGAGCTGGGCAACCCCCAAGACGACATTCTGTCGCGCGTCGACCGCAACAAGTACCTGCTGCTGCCCAACACCTCGGGGGCCAGGGACGCGGCCGAGGCGGTGCGCATCGCCCGTCTGGCCCGCGAGGCCTCGGGCATAAACTGGCTCAAGCTGGAGGTGACCCCGGAGCCCAACTACCTGCTGCCCGACCCGGTGGAGACGCTGAAGGCCGCCGAGATACTTGTCAAGGAGGGTTTCGTGATCCTGCCCTACATCAACGCAGATCCGGTGCTGGCCAAGCGCCTCCAGGACGCGGGCTGCGCCGCGGTGATGCCGCTGGGCGCGCCCATCGGGACGGGGCGCGGGGTGAAGACGGCCGACCAGATCCGGATAATCGTGGAGCAGGCCACGGTGCCGGTGGTGGTGGACGCCGGGCTGGGACTACCCTCGCATGTCTGCCAGTCCTTCGAGCTGGGTGCGGACGCGGTGCTGGTGAACACCGCGGTGGCCGCGGCCGGGGACCCGGTGAAGATGGCCGAGGCCTTCAGGCTGGCGGTGGAGTCCTCGGCGGCCGCCCGGATGGCCGGGCCCATGAACGAGTCGGGCCGGGCCTCGGCCTCAAGCCCGCTGACGGGTTTCCTCCGATGAGCGGCTTCCTCCGGGAACTCGAATCCATCGACCGTTCCCTTCTGAAAGACAGGATCGGGCGGGCCACCGAGGCCGAGGCCCGACGGCTGCTTTCCGCCAAAGCCTCGGGCGGGAACCTGCCCCCGGGTTCGGTTGCCGCTTTGGTCTCGCCGGCCGCAGCCGGCTTGCTGGATGAGATGGCCGGGCTGGCCAAGCGGATCACGGCCCTGCGCTTCGGCCGGACCATCCAGATCTACGCGCCGCTCTACCTCTCCAACCACTGCGTCAACTCCTGCGTATACTGCGGATTCAACTCCGGCAACCTTGTTCCCAGGCGGACACTTTCCCTCGAGGAGGTGGAGCGGGAGGCCGGGGCCCTGAAAGGGAGGGGCATCCATCAGGTCCTTTTGGTATCCGGCGAATGCCCGGACGAGGTCCCCGTCGGTCTGCTGGCGGAGTGCGCCCGGAGGCTGAAGCCCATGTTCCCATCGGTGGCGGTCGAGATCTATCCCATGTCCGAGGAAGATTACCGGATCCTTTTTAACGCCGGGGTGGACGGCCTGACCATTTATCAGGAGACCTACGACAAGGAGACCTACCTTCAGGCCCACCCCGCCGGCCCCAAGCGGGACTTCGACCACCGGCTGGGCGCCCCGGAGCGGGGCGGAGCCGCCGGCTTCCGCCAGATAGGGATAGGCGCGCTGCTGGGGCTGGACGATTGGAGGATGGAAGCCTGCCTGCTGGCGAGGCACGCCGCCTATCTGACGAAGCACCACTGGCGCAGCCAGGTCTCCATCTCCTTCCCGCGGCTGCGGCCGGCGGCCGGCGGCTTCCAGCCGCCCCGGCCGGTCTCCGATCGCGACCTGGCTCAGATGATCGGCGCGCTGCGCCTGGTACTGCCCGACGCCGGCCTGGTGCTCTCCACCCGCGAGCCTCCCCAGTTCCGCGACAACATGGCTGGCATCGGCATCACCCGGATCAGCGCCGGGTCCAAGACCTCGCCCGGCGGCTATCTCGACGAACAGGGCGACGCGGCCGGGGAGCAGTTCTCGGTCCACGACAGCCGGACGGTGGACGAGGTGGCGGCGGCCGTCAGGTCCAGGGGGTACGACCCGGTATGGAAGGATTGGGACGCCGGCTTCGAGACCGATACGCCGAACCGGCAGGGGGCGGCGTGATGACCAGGTCAGAAAGAATGGAGGCATTCAGGAAAATCGACCTCTACCCGGTGACCGACCAAGGACAGTCGCTGGGTCGCAGCAATTACGCGGTGCTGGAAGGGCTGATAGCCGGAGGGGCGCGAGTCGTCCAACTTAGGGAAAAGAACACGGCCAAGCGGGAGCTTTTCGAGATGGCGGTCAGGTTCCGGGAGATGACCGGCCGCGCCGGCATGCTGCTGGTGGTAAACGATCAAATAGACATCGCCCTGGCCGCCGGGGCCGACGGCGTCCACCTGGGCCAGGACGACCTGCCGCTGGAGGCCGCCCGGGCCATCGCCCCGGACCTCATCATCGGCGTCTCCACCCACACGCTTGACCAGGCCCTGGCCGCCCAGGACGGGGGTGCAGACTATATAAACATAGGGCCGATATTCCCCACCGGGACCAAGGCCACTGCCATGCCGCCCTTGGGCCCCCGGGCCATTTCCGAGACAGCCTCGCATCTGAGAATCCCGTTCACCGTGATGGGAGGCATCAGCCGCGGGAACATCGAACTGGCGCTGGAGGCCGGGGCCCGGAAAGTGGCGGTGGTGACCGCGGTCACCAAGGCGCCCGACATCGCCGCCGAGGTGAGGCACCTGCGCGGGCTGATAAGCTCGGTAACGCGGCCCGGTTGACTTTTGAGGCGGAAACGGGTAAAATGGGCCTGGGAACATTCGAGGAGAAAGGGGAGGGGTGTACAGCGAAAAGGTGATGGATCATTTCATGAACCCGCGCAACATGGGGGAGATCGAGAATCCGGACGGTGTGGGCATGGTGGGCAATCCGGTGTGCGGGGACATGATGAAGATTATGATCCGGGTGGAAAACGACGTCATCGCCGATGTCAGGTTCAAGACCTTCGGGTGCGGGGCGGCCATCGCCACCTCGTCCATGGCCACCGAGCTGGTCAAGGGCAAGACCCTGGAGGAGGCCCTGGCCGTCACCAACCAGGCGGTGGCCCAGGCACTGGACGGCCTGCCCCCGGTGAAGATGCACTGCTCGGTCCTGGCCGAGGACGGAATCCGGGCGGCCATCAACGATTACCTGGTGAAGAGCGGCCGGCCGGGGATAGAACTGAAGGGGGGGCACGCCCACGACCATAGTTAGATGGCGATCCCCCGGCCCCCTCGGCTGGAAGGACGATCCCAGCCGTGATAAAAAAGCGGAAAGCCCGTCCAGCCGGCTGGACGGGCTTTCCGACGGCCGCCCCGGCCCTAATCGTAGAGGATCTCCACCCGGCGGGACGGGACGTCGGGGTTCATCCTGATGTTCCGGCCGCCGGTGAGTTCGCCGGCCCGCTCCATCCAGCCGACGATGGA
>DHHE01000206.1:10614-13327 GCA_002403115.1 bacterium UBP2_UBA4780
CGCGACAGGCCGTAGTCGGCGGCGGCCTTGCCGATGTCCCGGCATAGGCTGAGGTCACCGCCGGCGAAGGTCCTGGCGGACGCGTTGTAGATCTCGGAGACAAGCTCCAGTGGATACCACTTGATCTCCATTATCTTGTGGGCCAGTTCGGACCGAAGCTGGGGCGGCAGGAACTCGACCACCCGGCCCCAGCCGTCGTCGCCGAAGTGGTCCCTTATGTAGGCGACCACCGGGATGAGGCCGGTGCCTTTGACCTGTTGGGGAACCATGGATTTTCCTTTCTAAAAGCGATTTCGGCCAGATGGGTGAGAAGCGGGATCAAGTTGAATGATAGACCAATATCGGCGCGAAGTCAAGAAAACCTGGTTTTTTGTTCAATTTTACACTTGACAGGTGTTGACAAAATGTGTTATATTGAACACTTGGTAAAACAATTGCCCGAATGAGCCTGAAGGAAAAAACGTACCTGACGGTGGTGCTGATCCCCCATCATGGCGGGGGGATGATCAGCATCCGGATACCCCATTGGCTGGCGGCAACCGTGCTCGGCCTTGGGGCGTTCCTGCTATTGGGCCTGGGCCTGGTGACCACCGGGTACGTAAACAAGTTCGTCGACATCTCCATGCTCAAGAAGATGGAGATAGAGAACCGGATCCTCCGGGGTAAACTGGCGGAGTTCGACCGCAAGTCCCGGGACCTCCAGGCCAGCATCGAACGCTTCGTGGACTTCGACACCAAACTGCGGGTGATGGCCGGCCTCCAGCCCATCGATCCGGACATCCGCCAGGTGGGCGTCGGGGGCTACGAGCGTTCGCCCCTTATGCGGGACATCACCCATCAGTCCGCTACCCAGCTGCAGGCCGTCGAGCAGAACATGGACAAGCTGCTCCGCGAGACCCGGCTGCAGGGGGAGAGCTTTGACGAGGTGGTGGCCTCCCTCCAGGAGCAGAGGAAGCGGTGGGACCGCACCCCCTCCATCCAGCCTTCTCCGGGGTGGATCATCAGCCCCTTCGGATTCCGCAAGGATCCCCTGGTGGGCGAGCTCCGCATGCACGAGGGCATAGACATCGCCGGGCCGGACGGCACCATCATCGTGGCCTCGGCCGATGGGGCGGTTACATTCGTCGGTTACCGCGGCAACTACGGGCTCTGCCTGGAGATAGAACACGGTTACGGCATAATCACCCGCTATGCCCACTGCTCGATGGTCAAGGTGGAGCAGGGGCAGACGGTTAACCGGGGCCAGGTGGTGGCCCTGGTGGGGCAGACGGGCAGGGCCACCGGCCCGCACCTGCACTACGAGGTGGTGGTCAACGGCCAGCCGGTCGATCCTCAGGACTACATTCTGCGGTCCAGAATGTTCTAGGCGCCGGCAAGCGTAACTTCGTCCCAGTTCACATCGACGAACTGGGATTTTTCATTAACGGGAAAGCGCATGAACATCTTAGCCTCTCTGGGGCTCTGGTTCCTTCTGGCCGGCGGGCCCCAACCGGCCGGCGACGACACGGCCTCGGTCACCATCCTGGCGGTGGGGGACGTCATGATGGGGGCCTCCATGGAGCCGGCCATACGTGAGCACGGGGCCGACCATCCCTTCGCAGCCACCGCCCAGGTCATCCGTCGGGCGGACATCGCCATCTGCAACCTGGAGGCGCCCTTCGGCACCAAGGGCAAGCCCTTCAAGAAGAGGTTTACCTTCCTGGTGCCGCCCTCCTACGCCGGCGCCCTGGCCCGGGCCGGCTTCGACGCGGTGGCCATGGCCAACAACCATTTAATGGATTACGGGGCCGAACCCCTCAAGGCCACCATCCGGATATTGGACTCCCTGGGCATCGCCCACAGCGGGGCCGGCATGGACCTTTCCGAGGCCCGAAGGCCGGCCGTGGTCGAGCGAAACGGTCTGAAGGTGGCCTTCCTCTCGTACTCCAAGGTCTATCCGGCCGAGTTCTGGGCCACCTCCAGGCGGGCGGGCACGGCCCCGGGCGAGGAGCGTTACGTAGCGGAGGATGTCGCCGCCGCCAGGAAGCGGGCCGATTTGGTGGTCGTCTCCTTCCACTGGGGGGCCGAGCTGATGGACACGCCCAAGCCCTATCAGAGGAAGCTGGCCCGCCTCTCCATAGACAGCGGCGCCGACCTGGTGCTGGGGCACCACCCCCACATCCTGCAGGGGATGGAGTCATACAAAGGCAGGCTGATCGCCTACAGCCTGGGCAATTTCGCCTTCGGTTCCCGCAGCAGGAAATGCACCGAGAGCGTCATGCTGGAGGTTAGGCTCGCCAGGGGCGGGCCGCGGGAGGCCAGGATCATTCCGGTGTGCGTGGACAACCTCAAGACAAACTTCCAGCCGGCCATCGTCTCCGGCGAGGCGGGCAGGGCGATACTAGCCAACCTTCTGAGGATATCCAAACCGCTGGGATTAGAGTTCGCGCCCACCGACAGCGTGGCCAGGCTCAGGTTCTAGAGTCCGGATGCCGGGCCGCCCGAAAGGGCGGCTTTTTTATCGGACAGCCGTGGCGGGTCCCCAGGAAGGGGGTGGCAAGAAACGGCATTTACGTCTTGATTTTAACCGGCCGGTCTGTTAAAATTAAAATCCATGGAAGCCGAATGTCTTGCAAACAAATAACCAACGAGGCTATGACATGAAATACCTCAAAACCAACCAGTCAGCCTGCAAGGGCGTCCGGGCCTGCGAGAAGGTCTGTTCCAGGACCTT
>DHHE01000206.1:13445-16056 GCA_002403115.1 bacterium UBP2_UBA4780
CTGATGTGCGTCGGCTTCTGCCCCACCCTGTCCATGATGCACCATCCGGACCAGCCGGAGCCGTTCAAGTGCGTGGCCTGCGGCGCCTGCGCCAAGGCCTGCCCGGAGCACGCGTTGGAGATCGCGGAAAAGTAAGGACATGGCGCGCCATGTCCCAACCATATAAGGAATCAGCCATGAGCGAAACCAGGACTTTCGAATACACCCGCTACCTCGACGATATCGAGGAGATGAAGAAGGCCCACCGGGTGCTGGCCGAGCACGCCTACACGCCCAGCCTGCCGGAGAAGGGCTACACCAATCGGTCGCTCCACATAGACCTCTCGGCGCTCAAGATAACCGAGAAGAAGATCCCGGCCGAGATGAAGAAAACCTTCACCGGCGGACGGGGCTTCGGCCTGAAGTACCTGTGGGACGCCATCAAGCCCGCCACCAAGTGGAACGATCCGGAGAACGACATCATCATCTCCCCCGGCCCCATCGGAGGCATCACCCAGTATCCCGGCTGCGGCAAGTCCCTGGTGGTCACCCTGTCGCCGGTCACCGACATCCCCATCGACTCCAACGTCGGCGGCTACTTCGGTCCGCTGATGAAGTTCTCCGGCTTCGACGCCCTGGAGATCCAGGGCAAAGCCAAGGAGGACGTCATCGTGGTCATCGACGGGGTCAAGGGGAGGGTCACCATCGAGACCGCCCCGATGGAGTCGGTCAACTCCCACGTGGCGGCCGAGCAGTTCACCCATGAGTACGCCCAGGGCGAAACCGACCGGCGCAACGTCTCGGTGGTCTCGTCCGGCCGGGCGGCCGAGCACACCCGGATCGGCTGCCTCAACTTCAGCTACTACGACGTGCGGCGCCGGGTGACCCGGCTCAAGCAGGCCGGCCGAGGCGGCATCGGCACGGTTTTCCGCGACAAAAGGGTCAAGGCGCTGGTGGTCCACGGCCCGGAGGTCAAGGGCGACATGAACCGGCCGGCCGACCTGGGCCGGGTGCAGCGGGCCGGGGTCAAGCTGCACCGTGAGATGCACGACTTCGACGACAAGATGTGCACCATGCGCAAGGTGGGCACCACCAACATCGTCAGCGTCATGGACGCCTACGACCTGCTGCCGGTGATGAACTTCCAATACGGCAGCCACCCCGACGCCAAGAACATCGACAAGACCACGTGGATCAAGAAATTCACCCAGAACATCCCGGACGGCTGCTGGTACGGCTGCTCGATGGCCTGCGCCCACGGCGTCGACGGCTTCGTGCTCAGGACCGGCCCCTACAAGGGCCACAAGGTGGTGGTCGACGGGCCGGAGTACGAGACGGCGGCCGGCTGCGGATCCAACTGCGGCATCTTCGACCCGGACTGGGTGATCGAGTGCAACTTCTACTGCGACACCTACGGCATCGACACCATCAGCTTCGGCACCATCACCGGGTTCGTGATGGAGTGCTGGCAGCGGGGCATCCTGACGCCGGAGCGCACCGGAGGGCTGGACCTGGCCTGGGGCAACGGGGCGTCACAGCTGGAGATGATGCACCAGATGGCCCGGGGCGACGGCTTCGGCGCCGAGTGCGCCGGCCAGGGCGTCCACCGGATGAAGACCATGTTCGCCGACAACGGCTGGGGCGACCGCCAGCTGCTGGACGACATCGCGCTCGAGGGCAAGGGGCTGGAGCAGAGCGAGTACATGTCCAAGGAGTCGCTGGCCCAGCAGGGCGGCTACTACCTCACCAACAAGGGCCCGCAGCACGACGAGGCCTGGCTGATCTTCATGGACATGGTCAACAACCAGATCCCGACCTTCGAGGACAAGGCCGAGGCGCTGTACTACTTCCCCATGTTCCGCACCTGGTTCGGGCTGAACGGCCTGTGCAAGCTGCCCTGGAACGACATCGAGCCGGGCGACAACCGCACCAAGAACGCGCCGATGGACGCGGCCAAGGTGCCGGAGCACGTCCAGAACTATGTCGACCTGTTCTCCGGGGTCACCGGCCGGGAGATAGACAAGCACGAGCTGATCCGGATGTCGGAGCGGGTCTACCAGTTCCAGCGCGTCTTCGACCTGCGGATGGGCAAGGGCACGCGCGCCTTCGACAAGGCGCCCTACCGCGCCGTCGGGCCGGTCACCCGGGAGGAATACGAGTCGCGCCAGGAGCGCTACGACAAGCAGCTGTCGGACTGGATGAAGATCGACCCGGCCGGCAAGTCCACCGAGGAGAAGATGGCGCTGCACCGCAAGTACCGCGAGGACCGCTACCAGAAGCTGGTGGACGCCGTCTACAAGCGGCGCGGCTGGACCTCCAACGGCATCCCCACCCTGGAGACGCTCAGGCGCAACGGCATCGACTTTCCGGAGTTGGTGGCGGTGGTGCTGCCGCACCTCTCCGAGGCCGAGGTCAGGGAGGCCCGGGCGGCGTATTCCGTTGGTGGTGAGAAGGGAAAAGGGAAAAGGGAGACGACGAAGGGAAGGAAAAAGACAGGGAAGAGGGGCCGGGCGGCGAAGATAAAGTCCAAGGTCAAACCTGCCAGACCTCGACCCGGCTCGGCCCAGGCTCCGGCCAAGGAGAAAAAACCCGGCAGGCCCAGGAAAACCAAGGCGAACCCGGCCAGGGCGAA
>DHHE01000127.1:0-2403 GCA_002403115.1 bacterium UBP2_UBA4780
AAGACCCCGGCCGACGCCTTCGTGCCGTCGGCGGCCCTGCTCAAGGCCACCCTGCTGGCCGGCGCCGACAAGGGCACCCCGGCCATCCCCGACACCCGCTACGGCTGGGGCCGGGTGAACCTGGACAGCTCCCTGTTCTTCTCGGGCGACGGACGCCAGCTGGCGGTGGTGGACGACGCCACCGGCCTGCAGACCGGCCAGTACAAGGAGTACACCTTCACCGTGGCCGACAGCCTGGGCCAGTTCCGGGCGGCCCTCTGCTGGACCGACTACCCGGGCCAGCCCGGCGCCGGCCGCCAGCTGGTCAACGACCTGGACATGACGGTCACCGACCCCTACGGCACCGTCTACCGGGGCAACGTCTTCACCTCCAGCGTCTCGGCCACCGGCGGCAGCTACGACACGCTCAACGTCGAGGAGAACTTCCGCCGCCTGTACGGCGCCTACCGCCCCGGCGTCTGGAAGCTCAAGGTCGCGGCCAAGAACACCCCCCAGGGGCCGCAGCCCTACGCCGTGGCCGTCACCGGGAGGCTCTCGGGCGAGCTGAACTGGACGCCCACCCCGCTGATCGGCATCAGCTCGACATCGGTGCTCGATGCCGGCCAGTCCCGGCCCAACGGCAAGCTGGATCCGGGCGAGACCGACTCCATCCGCATCGTGCTGGTCAACAGCGGGCCGGTGGACGCCCAGAACGTGACCGCCCGGCTGCGCACCGCCTCGGGCCACGTCACCCGGGTTGACTCCACCGCCGACTACGGCACCATCGCCGCCTCCGGCGGCACCTCGGCCGGCGACAACTTCCTGGTGACCATGAGCGCCGCCACCCCAGAGGGCACCGTCATCCCCTTCACCCTGCACTGGCAGAGCACCTCGGGCGACAGCTCCTCCATCCAGTTCAACCTGGTCTGCGGCATCGCCCGCTACGCCTGGGCCGACCACAACATGAGCAACGTCACCCTGACCGTCACCAAGTGGGGGTCGGTGGGCTACCTCCAGGTGAACTCCGGAGGCAACGGCATGAAGTACCCGGCCTCGTCCACCTCCTGGCTGTATCACGGCTCCTTCGCGGCCGGCAACGCCAACAACTACCTGATGGACCGGTTCTACCCCAGCACCGGCCACAGCGGCGCCGACTCGGCCAACACCGACTGGAAGTGCCTCACCCAGGCCGACAGCGGGGTGACCATGCTGGGCTCGATAACCTCCAACCAGGACAGCTGGGCCCAGTTCAACGATTCCAGCGGGTACTACGGCGGCTCAAGCACCGCCAAGGGCCTGACGGTCACCCAGGAGGGGTACGCCTGGATCGCGCCCTACGACTTCGTCATCCTGCGGTACAAGCTGCACAACCGGGGCCCGACCAACCTGGCGGCCATGTACGCCGGCGTCATCGCCGACTTCGACATGGGCGCCAATCCCCAGTACAACCTGGGCTACGCCGACACCCTGACCCGCAAGGCGCTGTACATGCGGCAGCAGACGGGCGAGAACCCCTCGGCCGGCCTCAAGCTGCTCGAGGGCCCGTACGCCAACGCCTCGCTGCTGAAGAACAACTGGACCTCGGCCGCCAACCCCGGCTACGTCTACAGCAGCGTCAACCTGTGGAACGACTCCACCGCCTTCAAGTTCCTGCGGGGGGCCATCAAGAAGGTGTCGGCCCTGGGGGCCACCGACACCGCCGACTGGTCGCTGGTGATCTCGGCCGGGCCGTTCGACCTCAACTCGGGCGACTCGACCACCGTGGCCTTCGCCTTCATCGGCGCCAACAGCGCCGCCAACTTCTGGTCCATGTGCGACTCGGCCCAGGCGGTCTACGACCGCACCTTCATCACGGGTGTGACCGGCGGACCGGCCCTGCCCCTGGACCCGGCCCGGGTGGCGCTCTTCCAGAACCGGCCCAACCCATTCACCTCGGCCACCGCCCTCGCCTACCAGCTGCCGGCCAAGCAGCGGGTGCGGGTCAGCGTCTACAACGTGGCCGGTCAGAGGGTGCGCAGCCTGTTCGAGGGCGAGCAGGCGGCCGGCGCCCACAAAGTCTCCTGGGACGGCCGGGACAACGCGGGCGCCCGGGTGGCGGCCGGCGTCTACTTCTGCGCGCTTGAGTCCGACGGCGGGGTCATCTCGCGGAAGATGATACTGGTGAAGTAACCTCCTCCTGGGAACGAAGAAGCCCCCCGAGAATTCGGGGGGCTTCTTCATGCGGTCGTCTCGATACTGACCGATCGTCGAGTGCAGACATGGCGTACTTGTGCTGAACGAAGTTGAAGCGTCGAGACGATCGGTCAACTCGACGACCGGCAGGTAGGCCGGCGACAGAAAGCCCCCCGAGTAATCGGGGGGCTTTTCTTGTATTGCTGTTTATCTAAACCACCCCTCATATCCCCTCCTTGCTCAAGGAGGGGA
>DHHE01000127.1:2547-2697 GCA_002403115.1 bacterium UBP2_UBA4780
CCGAAGATACGTGCTGTCCGGCTGGAGGATGTTGATCTTGAAAAGACCGGGGTAAAGAGTGGATATCGGATATTCCTTGTTCAAAAAAACCAAAGCCTGGGTGGCGTAGTCGTTTTTAGTATACTTGCCCCAGACGGTGAGGCTGAGGTT
>DHHE01000221.1:0-2024 GCA_002403115.1 bacterium UBP2_UBA4780
TCAGGTCCCTGACGCACTGCCCGGCGGCGTTGTAAACTTTAATGCTGACTTTACCCGGCTTTGCCAGTTGATACCTGATGGTTGTTTTCCGCCCGAAGGGATTGGGCGTGTTCGGCAGCAGCTTCAATCCGCGGTCCCCGAGCGGAATCGAGGGGCCGCCCTCGACCCCAGTCCAGTCGCGCCGGTCGAAGTAGGCACGGTTGAGGTCGGAGGAGGGCGATATAAAGGCCACCCCGTATGTTGTCCCCCCAAGGTATTCGACCGCCGGCTGGTATGCCGCGGTGACGGCACGATAGGAGACCATCGACGTGGAGGCATATCCGCCGGAGTAAGGCCACCATGAGAAGCGGTGGGATTGCGGAAGTGCCTGGACAAATGTCATCCCCATGCCTCCGCCCCGGTTCAGGGCCAGGTCGGGGCTGAAGCAGTTAGTGTCCGCAGGTGTCAGGTAACTATAGCTCCAGGAAGTGCCGCCGTTCGTCGAATAGGCGCCCTGAATGCGGTAGTTTCCGCTCACCTTGTTTTCGAAAGCCGACACCACCGTGTCCCTATAGGCGCCCACGGCGGTGAAATATGCGCTCGAGTCGACCGGCCCCGTCACCAGCGTGTCCCAAACCGCCCCGGAGCCCAGCCCCAGGATACGCAGCTGATTAGCGTTGGTGAAGAAGCTGGCGAAAAGCAAGTAGCTGGTGAATGGATAGTTGCCGTAGATGTCCAGCCCCCGCTTGGCGTTGTTCTCCGGAGAGGTGAACTGCTGCCAGGCGACGCCGCCGCTGTCGTAGCTCCAGAACATCCTCAACGTTCCGTCTGTATGAATGGTTCCGCAACAAAGCTGCGAATTGCTCCACAGCTCCGCCAGCTTCGCCTCCTTGACCGTGTCTGTGGTCGTTGTAATGATGTCATGTGAGGACAATCCGTTGCCCATGTTGACGGCGCTCCCTGTGGCCAGCGACACCCGCCGGACGCGCAGGTTGTTGTATCTGCCGTAGACGAAGTAGCAGTAATTGCCCATGACCATTATCGATGTCGGCCACCTGCCGGTGCCGTTTAGGTTGACGGTGTTGGACCAGGAAAGCCCCCCGTTGTTTGAAAAACAAACCGCCAGGGCTTTGCCGGTCTCCCCGTTCTTCCGCGACAGCACGGCGAACAGGTTCCCGGTGCCATGATCCCGGGCCAGGGAAACGGAATAAACCGAGTCATGCGCGCTGATCAGAACGTCGCTGCCCCAATCCGGGGCCGGACCGGGAACCGGCTCTTTCCAGTTGATGCAAAGCTCGGCATCATCGGGATCCACCTGTTCCTCCAGCATCTTCAAACGGCCAAGGGCAACGCCGTGATCCCCGGCGTTCCACAGGTCGGCCACGGCCCTCGCCTCCTTCGCCTGCTGCGGCGTGGCCTTGTCGATGTCTACAGAGATGACGGCGTTGGCCCTTTCCACCGGCGACATTGACTCCAACGTGTGGCTCAGGGGCAAGGCGGCGGCGATCCAGGCCGAAATCAGAAGGCTAAGCATAAAAGCATGAGACTTTTTCATTTTCCCTCTCGCTGTTGTTTGCTGATGATTTTGCCCTGGCAATGATTCTCTGGCGGCCTCACTGCGGCCAGCCGGGCGGGTTGGGGATGGGCGTGGCCGGCGAAGGCCCCGGCGGCTCGTCGCCCCCGCCGGAGAGGATGATGGCCGCCGCCGTCCCTACCGCCACCGCCGCCGCCCCGCCGACTATGGCCGCAGTCGAGGTGTACCAGGCCCCGGCCGCCGCCGCCCCCATGGAGCCTATCTTGACGGCCGCCCCGCCCCACATCATGATGAAGGCCAGCTTGGCCGCGGCCATGGGAACCGGCGAGCGGGCCGAGTCGCCCCTGGCGACCACCGTGCTCTGCTTCTCGCCCACCAGCACCTCGCGTCCCATTGCCCCGGCCACCGCCACCTGGCCCTGGACCACGTCCAGCTCGGTGGAGTCGCCCTCGACGAACACGGCGAACACCGTGCCCCGGATCCCGGCCACCGCAGTCGGAGTGGAGATGTT
>DHHE01000221.1:2101-5857 GCA_002403115.1 bacterium UBP2_UBA4780
TCCCGCATCTTGAGGACGCTGCCGTCGTCCAGGCGTATCTCCAGCTCGGCGCCTTCCTGCGTGGCCACCTTGTCCCCGGCGCCCAGCTGCATCTTGATGGCGGCCGGAGTCCATTGCGCCGTGCCGCTTTTCTGCACTTCGGCCCGGCCCTTGAGGTAGGCGATCCTGGCCTCGACCGGCCGGAAGGCTCCGAGGGCGGACGCTGTCCACAGCAGGTGGATGGCGGCCAGCGCCAAGGCCATTGTCTTTTTCATCATCAACGTGCCCTCCTTCCTATCTCAGCTTGACCGTCTTCGTCACCCGGGACCTGCCCTCGGACTCCAGCCTGACCAGGTAGACGCCGGCCGCCGCCCGGGCGCCGTCCCAGACCGCGGCGTGGAAGCCGGCCTCCCGATGGCCTTCCACCAGTACCGCCGCCAGCTGGCCCAGCGAGTTGTAGACCTTTAGGCTCACCCGGCCCGGCCGGTCAAGCTGGTAGCTTACGGACGTCCGGCCACGGAAGGGGTTGGGGCTTATCCGGGTCAATCCGAACTCCAGCGGCTTGAGGTCCAGATCCCCCAGACCCCTGGCGGTGTAGACGACCTCGAGCTCCCCGCCGCGGGCCATGGTCAGCCGGCCCGGCCCGGTCACCGGGGAGGCCTGCCCCAGCCTTCTGTCGACAAGGTAGATCGTGTATCCCGCCTCCGGGATTCCGCATAGGGCATAGTCGATTTCTATGGGCTGGTTCTCCCCGGCATCGACCCTGACCAGCCAGCGCTGTTCCGTCCCCGGCGGCCTGACGTCGCGCAGGTAGCGCCGGCACGGCCCCTGGCCCCAGTCGTGATGCGGCAGGTAAATGGCCAGGTTCTCCGATACCAGCGGCGGCTTCTCCGCATCAAGGCGGTCGTAACGTGTACTGGCCTGGGGTGAGACGCCCATCCCGAGGCCGCGGTCGGCCCAAGCGCCCATCTGAGCCGAGAGTTCCATCTGCCACAGGAACTGGCGCTGCGGCGGGTACTGTCCGGGCCTTCCCTTGAAAAACCTCTCCATTACCAGGGTGCAGGGACGGACAGCGTAAACGGCGTAGCCCTGCCACGGCTTGAGCGAATCGCCCCCGGCATAGGGGGACAATGAGTCCCAATAGCCGTTGTTGACCAGGTCGGCGGTGTTGTCCAGGTACTGCCACATGGCCTGGCGAAGCACCGAGTTCACCAGGGAATCCCCGTAGTAGAGCTCGTGCGAAGCCCCATCGTTCCAGCGCACCCTGAAGCCGGATAGGCTGGCCGAGGAATCGAACGGGTCGCCCACCATGTTCCACCCGCTGTCCAGGGCCGCGATATGGGTTCCGTAAAGCGGCGCCCCCTGGACGTCGATGGCGGCGCTCTGGGCCGAGGCCAGCCAGTAGCCGTGGCCGGGGTGGACTGCTGGCCGCTCGATGTAACCGTAGTTGGGCCTGTAGCCCACCAGCCGCCAGGTGGTGTCCGAGTAGGCGCCCAAGTCGTCGCCCAACAGTCCGAGGGCCGTGGTGTCCAACGGCGCCAGCGGCGACGACCAGAGCCGCCAGGCTCCCCCGGCCCACGGCGTCGATATGGTGGTCAGCTCCACGGTGGTAAACGACCACGGCAGGTTGGGCGCTACCCCGGTATTCATGGGGTTGCCGGCCAAGTCGGCCACCGAGTCGATGTTGAATGTATAGGTGGTGCTGAATGCGAAGGGGGCATGGCCCAGGGTCACCGTCTGGGAGCCGCTCCATGAAAGCGACCAGCCCCCGGGGTCGGGCGCGCAGGTGAAGCGCAGCGACATTGTGTCCACCGGTTCTGAGAAGTTGACCGTCACCGGCTCGTTCAGCGGCACACCGGTGGCGCCATTCATAGGACTTACGGATGCGATGACCGGCGGCACGGAGTCTGCCGGCGAAACGTATACCGAGGCCTCGGGAGCGCCGGTGAATGCCTCGGAGTTCCCGGCCGAGTCCGCCCCGCTGGCCTCGAAATAGTAGCGGTGCCCTTCGACTCCGGTGAAGCCGACCGAGGTCGCCGTAAGGGAGTCGGCCCAGGTCGTCCAGACCGACGGGCTGTCGACGCTGTACCTCAGCTGGTAGTGCCTGACCCCGGAGATGGTGTCGCTGCCGCTGGACCAGCTTACCGTGAAGGTCGTGTTGAACACTGTGTCCGGGGAGAAAACGCTCACGGCCACGTTGAACGGGGGCGTCTTGTCGGCCCTAACAGCGGCGGAGCCGCTGTTCAGGTAGAGTGTGTTCCCCGCGCTGTCCGCCAGCCACAGGAAGATGGGGGCCGGGCCCGCCCCGGGATAGACGATGGTGGCGCTGCCCCCCAGGGTCGCCAGCTGTCCGGTGGTGTCGAAGTTGCCCGTCGGCGCCGACCCGATCTTGTAGTAGCCGGCCGTGATGCCGGGCTCGGGATCGGCCCAGGTCAGGGACAGGCTGTCGGCGTTGGTCCAGGGCATGGGATCGGCCCCGTTAACCAGCAGTCCCGAAGGCGGCCCCGGCGGCGTGGTGTCGGCCGCGGCCGACACGAAGACCGAATCCTCTGAAATCCCGGTCAGCGGCTCCCAGTTGTAGGCCGAGTCGCAGGCCGCCGCCTCGAAGTAATAACGGTGGCCCGCCAGGGCCCCGCTGAAGAGGGCGGTGGTGTCGTTGGTGAACGGCGCCAGGGTGTCCCAGGCGGCGCTGGTGTCGATCCGGGAAAGGACCAGCCATGCCTGGATGCCGGACAGGGCGTCGCTACCAGGACTCCAATTCACCTGGAAGCTGGCGGCATATGTCGTGTCCGCTCCGAAGGGTATGACCGTCGCGCCTGCCGGCGGCACCGTGTCCCGGCGGGCGATCACCGAGCCGGTGTTCAGGTGGCTTGCGTTCCCGGCCCCGTCCCGCAGCCACAGGTGAACCGGCATGTTCCCGTTGAGCGTGTCCACCGCCAGCCAGAAGGTGTCACGCGCTCCTCCGACAACCATAATGCTGTCGGTGAAGTCCAACGGCCCGGACGGGGGGGCGTATGTTTTGTAGAAGGCCCGGGCGATGCCGGTGGAGTCGTAGGGGTTTATCCAACCCACCGGTACGCTGGCCGTCAACCCGTTCAGCCAGTATGAGGGGTTGAACCCGTATATCTGCAGGCTCTCGGGCGCGGCCGGGGGAATGGTGTCCAGAAAGGTGTGTATCGAAGCCGCGTCCCTGCCCGTGGTGAATTCGGGGTTGTCGTCGAAGGATACCCCGCCCGCCAGGGTGATGGAGCCGCCGTCGGCCGGGCCGTTGTAGGTCCGGCTTAAGACGGCCGGCAGCGTCCACCCGGGGAGGGCCCCGTTGCCGTAGCGCCCGGCCACCATGGTGCTCTCGTGGAGGGACTCGAAAAAGGCCGAAGAGAAGTCAACGGGCAGGTAGCTAAGCGTCACCTCGCTGTTGTCGAAACCGATCCCCGGCCCGGAGATGCGCCAGTGGCGCTGCAGGCACTGGTCCAGGCTGTCGGCCATGGGATGCGGCCCGGACATGGCGGCTACGGTTACATAGCCGGGCTGGGTGGAGTTGAACAGCCGGATTCCCGCCGGCGAGTATTGACCGCCCGGCGTTCCCACCTCGAAGTCCTTGTATTCGGAACCGATCTGGAACTCCTTGGCCAGGTTTCCCTGCACATAGCCGCCTATGGCGGAAACCGCCGCCCCGGAAAGCAGGAAAACGGTGTCCGTCCCGGTGGCCAGTTCGCCCTGCAGCACCAGGCTGTCGGCGATGGTGACGCTGGACAGCAGGCCGATCCCATAAGGGTT
>DHHE01000087.1 GCA_002403115.1 bacterium UBP2_UBA4780
GCCCCGATACGCCGAAGGCCGGCTTCCTTCATCAGAAGCGGAACCCGGCAACCGATGCCTGGGTCTCCTCCATGGATTTTCTTGCTTCCCAAGTAGCGGTACAAGTTTATCCGGTGAATGAACAGCCTGTCCTCAAGGTTTGGCTGGGGCACCGAGGTGTAACCTTGTGTCATCGAGCTGGAGAGATTGTCCGGTTCGTGGCAGATCATGACGCCGCCCCTCTTTAGGATGCGCGCCATCTCGCAAACCGCCCTTTGGGGGTCAGGCAGGTGCATCAGCAGCGTCTGGCACATCACCGCGTCGGTCGTTCCATCCGCCATAGGCAGTTGGCCGGCATCGCCGGCCGCGAAACAAACCCGGCCCTTACCGGCCCAGTTGAGCGACAAGCTTTTGGCTTTTCCCAGCAGTTTTGTGGAAACATCGATCCCCAGATAGCGTCCCCGCCTCCCGAAGTGCGGCCAATAGGAAAAACCCATGTACCCCAAACCGCAGCCCACATCCACCACCGTCATCCCGGGCCTTAGGCCGGCCCAACAGGCGAACATGGCGATGGAGTCCGGGTGCCACATGTGCTTCCTCTGGTCGACCAGCATCCTTTTCCAGTGGGCGCCCGACCATTTTTCACGTTTTTCCGGCATTGCGCTTTGTGCGATATTGCTCAATGTCTTTTAAGATATACGGGGACATCTATTTATTACATTTTGTTCATGTTTCGACCCTGCTCAACATGACAAAATGCTTGATTTCAGGTCATGCTGAGCCAAGTCGAAGCATGACGCAGTAAATGATATTGGATTTTTAGGGGTCCCGATACGTCTATATGCTCATTTAGATGATGGGACAGAGACAACTTTCATGTTTTCCTGGTTTCCTAATAGTTGCTGGTTTATTGTGTTTATTGCTTCCACTTCATCCGGTAGGCGGCCTTGGCCCCCGGCGGCGCCTTGGCTATCCTGGCGAACCTGAGGCCGGGCGCCCGGCCCAGCGCCTTCCTGACGTTCCCGGTCACCAAAATCTCGCCGCTCTTGGCGAAATCCTCGCCCAGCTTGGCGGCGGCGTTGACCTCGGCCCCGAAGATGTCGGCATCGGCCAGCCGCAGCATCGGCCCGTAGCCGATTCCAGCGCACAGCAGCACCTTTTCCTCGGGCGGCATGCCCCGGTTGTAGGCCTTGACGGCCCGCTGCATCTCCACCGCCGCCCTGGCCGCGCCGAGCGGATTTCCGAAGACCGCCAGGAAGCTGTCTCCCTCGAACTTCATGACCAGCCCGCCGTGGTTTTCTATGATCGGCTGCAGCAGGCACTCCGAGGCGTAGATCGTCTGCAGAAAGTGGATGATGCCGAACCTGGCCACGTGGCGGGAGAACCCGGAGAGGTCGGTGAACATCACGCACCAGCGGCCGCCGAAAAGCTTCCATATGCGGCGGTCTATTTTTTGCTTGTCAGCGCCCGGCCTCATCCGCTGATGGATGAGCCGTTCCAGCCTCCGCTGCGACGGTCCGTGCAAAATGGAGCGGGCCGTTCTCCCCGCTTTTCCAGCCATGTCCGTTCCTCCGCTGCCGTTAACGTCCCCCTTATTGTAGCCAAATTCCCCGCGTTTTACAAGGGAAAAGGGGCGCTTTCAAAGCGCCCCTTTTCTTGGAACAGCCGGAGTCTACTTGATCATCACCATTCGCTTGCTCACCTGCTTGCCGCCGGATTTGAGCGTCACCAGGTAGGTGCCCGAGGCCGCCCGCCTGCCCGAGCCGTCACGGCCGTCCCAGACGAAACCGTGCTCCCCGGCCAGCAGCCTGCCTGAAAGCAGGGTTTTAACCTTCTGCCCAGCCATGTTGTAGACCGCCAGCTCGGCCTGCCCGGTGGCCGGCAGCTGGAAGCTGATGGTGGCCCTCTCCTTGAACGGGTTGGGCTTGACCCCCAGGGCCAGCTTCGGGGCCAGGGGCTTCTGGGCCGGGTTGCCCTCCACCCCGGTCTGGTGCGGCATCATGGTGTAGACTTCGAAGATGTTGAGATAGCTGCCGTTGTAACCCCCCGGCGTGTAGACGCCATTGGGCCCCACCGCGCAGTTGAAGTTGGCGCTTGCGGTCAGCTTGTTGGCCAGCGACAGCCAGGCGTCGTGCTCCAGGTTGTAGACCAATGTTGTAGTACGGTAGGAGGTTGCCGTGCTGTCAAAACCTCCGGCGATGAACAGGGCATCGTCCAAAGTTGCATATCCCACCCGGGAAGCTCCGCCTGTCGGGCACGGGGCCGCCTCTTTCCATACCACCACCGTCGGGTCGCAGGGATCGATCTCCCCCACCCAGGTGTTGGACCTTCCTTGCCCGCTTCGCCCCACGCTGTAAACCAGGTACCGGTCTCCTATGCAGGCCGCCGCCCCGCCGATGCGTCCCGCCGGCAACGGCGTTGCTTGACTCCAGCTGTTGGCCGCGATATCATAAACCTGGACATAGTTCACTGCCGTCCAGCTGGCGCCATTTCCACCTCCCAGAAGGTAGATGTGGCTTCCTTTGTAGGCGACACCGCACGGGGACTGGACGCCATATGGCACCGCCGCGCCGCTCGTCCAGCTGTTGGCGGCAATATCGTAGATGTAGTTATTGGTATTTAGCGACCAGGACCCCATGACGTAGATCTTGCCGCCAGAGGTGACCGAAGCCCCGTAGACGGCGGCCCCCGGCATGTGGGCATAATTGATCCAGACGTTGCCCGTCAGGTCGTACCCCAGGCAGGAATCAACGTATGCTCCGGTATTCCCGCCGATGGCATATACCGTCGGATGCCCGTTCGGGCCGATACCGTAACCGGTCTGGCAGCCGGTCACGCTGTATGGAACGTTCTGCGGCGCGGCCTGCCACTCGCTGACGCTGAGGAATCGGATCAGAGTGTCGTTGCCGGCATCGGCGTCGCCGGCCAGCCCGGTGGTGTATTCGAACTCGTAATTGTAGCCCACTGAGCCAATGCCGCCGTCCATATATGTGAAGGTGGTGTCGTGGAAGGCCCCTAGGTCAACATGGGCTGTCTGGTCAACAGTCCAGCCCCCCATCCAGGCCACGCGAAAGCGGACCGGGACGGTGGCCGGGGCGTCGCCTAGGTTGGCCACCCGGACCGTGGCCGGCACCATGTAATCGGCCGGATAGGTGGGAAACTTGGGGTCGACGATGCTGAGCACCGCGGCGTCCGGCGACGGCCCCAGGTTCTTGTACTGGACGTCAGGCGTCGGCGTGAAACTGCCGCTGGAGCCGCCCATGCAGAAGGCAGCCCGGCCCAGGAACCCGCAGCCGTCGGTCCGGTAGCGGGGGGCGGAGACGGCCTCAGGGGTCTCCCAGGCCTTGGTGGCGAAGTTGAAATACTGGCAGTAGCCGTGCAGGTTCCAGTCGGGCTGGACGCCCGAGAAGATGGCAAAGCGTTCCTGGGCCACCCCCTGGGCCGCGCCCCAGACGCCGGTCGGCATGGGCGGGAAGACGGCGGGGTCGACTATCCACTGGTTGGTGGCCGGATCGTAGAACTCGGTGTAGTTGATGCCGCTGTCGGGCGTAGCCCCTCCGGCCACCCAGACGGTGTCGTGGTAGACCACGGCCTGGGTGAAGACCCGGCCGTAATTCAACGAGTCTCCCAGCGACCAGCCAGCACCGGGAGTGTAGATCCAAAGCTGCTGGCTGGGCGCGGTGGCACCGGGGGCCTGACAGCCGCCCAGGAAAAACAACCTTCCTTTGTTGGCTACCAGCTCGGGCATCCAATTGTTGCCGCTGTGGTTCCCCGGAGCGGTGACCCAGGTGTCGCTCGAGATCGAGTATTTCAGAAGGGTATCCATGGCCGTGCTCATATTTTCATATCCACCGGCGATGTAGAGGGTGTCGCCGATGACCGCGGCCCCGGTGGAGGTGATGGCTATGGGAAGGCTGGCCAGGGTGGTCCAGGCGTTCCGAAGGGGGTCGTACCGGTTGAAGGCCGTTGAGCCGGTGCCGGTGTAGCCGCCCGGGACGTAGATGTATTTCCCGTCGGTGCAGACCATGTTGTCCATCAGGCTTACGGGCATGGTGCCGAACATCGTCCAGTCATCGGTCGGCCCAGCAACCGGGGCGTTGCCCCAGTGGAACTGATCCGAGCCGGGGATGCCGGTGTAGATCTTGACCTTCTCGGCCAGGGCCGGGGCCGAAAGCATCAGGGCCGCCAGAGCCAGGGCGATCAACGGAGTCCGTTTCATGGAAACCTCCTTTTGACTTTT
>DHHE01000008.1 GCA_002403115.1 bacterium UBP2_UBA4780
CTACGCCGAAAGGAAAGGGCGCGAGCCCTGGAGCTGTACGGCAAAGCGATGGAATTATGCCGCGAGAACCGGCTTGACCGTGAACTGAAGGATTTGAAAAAGGCCTTTCCCGGGCTTGAGCGCAGAATGCCGCGGGTTTCGTCATCCCCGGGAAGGACGCCGTCGCGCCTTCGCATTGAGGTCATGGGAAGTTTCCGTGTTTTCCCCAAGGGCCGAGACCGGGAGCTTCATGACGAAGAATGGGGCACAGTGATGGGCCGGGGTATCCTGGCCTGCCTGCTGACGCTGGGGTACGGAAGCCAGACCGGAGTATCACGCCAGAAGCTTTTCGACCTTTTCTGGTCTGGCCGGAGCGCGGAAAAAAGCCTGAAGGTAATCATATCACGGTTGCGGCGCCTTTTGGGCCCGGCCGACATCATCGAGTTTAAAAACGGCGGGTACCGGTTCAACTGGGAGGCAATCGGGGTGACGTTGGACCGTGAGCAGTTCGAGGACTTGTGGCGCCGGGGGGAGCGGCTGGAGAATAAAGGAGACCTCTCGGGCGCTTGGTCATGCTACGAGCAGGCGGCATCTTTCTACCGGGGACGGTACCTGGAGGATATCGAAGGCTCTTGGGCCGAAGGAAGCCGGCAGAACATGGATGAGGCTCAACGGGCTTTATTGTCGAAATTAGCCGATATCTCAAAGAAACTGGGACGCCTGGAAACGATGTATTTTTATCAAGACAGACTTGGACAAATCGGTAAAAAGGGCTAAGTTTTTTAGCCCTTGCAACTCAAAGGCAATTAGGCAGTTAGGGCCGCGGCTGGACGCCGCGGTTTTTTTATCCACAATCCCGTTAACCCAATCGTTTACCTTATTATGGTATTAAGTATTTACAAAGCCAGGCATTCCGCCAGGCCGCCAAGGCAGGGTGCCGGAAAAATCAACGGAAGAAAGGGTGCAAATGCGAAACGCGCTCCTATCGGCGATGGTTCTCATGGCGCTGGCACTGCCGGCGGCAGCCCAGGCAGAATGGACCGTCATGGTCTACATGGCCGCGGACAACAACCTCGACAAATTAGCGCTCCGCGACATCAACGCCATGGAGACCGCCTCCTACAGCTCCGGAAAGGTCAACGTCATCGTCCAGGTCGACCGCAGCGAATTCGGCGACTGGAAAACCTGCCGCAGGTACAAGATCAAGCAGGATAGCAACACCAACGCGATCGGTTCCCCTATGCTCCAGGACCTGGGCGAGATCAACAGCGGGAGCGCCTACCGTCTCCGTACATTCGTGGAATGGGCCAAGCAATCCTACCCGGCCAACAGGTACTCTCTGATAATATGGGGCCACGGCCGCGGATACAAGGGCTTTTGTTCTGATTACAAAGATTCAGGCGAGATGGATTTCTCCAACGCCGGAAACTTCACCTTGGAGATGGGCAAAGTTAAAACCGCCCTGGGGGGCAAGTTACAGCATATGATGTTCCACAACTGCTTCATGGGCATGTGGGAGGCGGCCTGGATGTGCGCGCCGTATGCTGATTACCTGAACGTCTCCCAGGATGAACTAGCCATGATAAATTGGAAGGGCATATTCAACTCGATGAACGCCAATCCGGCCATGAGCGGATACTCCCTGGGATGCAGTATCATAGACCAGACCAGCGGGGAACGCACCATGTCCCTTCTGTCCCTGGGAGCCATGGAAAACGTCACCGACAACGTCAACCGGCTGGCGCTGACGTTGCTTAAAGCCAGGAAGGAAGGCTACGAGAGTGTGCAGGCCGGGGCGCTGAACTCGAGCCTTAAGTTCGGAACAGCTCCCAGCGTAGGGACAAGTTATCAATACTATATCGATCTGCTTGATTACGCCAACCGTCTAAAGAACGGCCAAGGTCCAGTATACATGAAAAAGGCCGCAGGCGATATGGCATCAGCCGTATTGAATGCCGTCAAGAAAGTAAAGAATACGACGCCATACCTGAGCGCGGGAGGAATAAGCATCTATCATTGCGGTTTCTCGGGCGCAGTGGCAGCGACAGATTACCAATATATAAATTATCCCCATGACTACTTCTGGCGAAACTATTTAGACAACGACCCTCTTCCCAACTACGCGGTGACGGTCCCGCAATTATATTACTGGGAGTCGGCGACGACGCCTACCGGGATGACCGGCGACGACGCTACGGTCACCTTGAATCTGCCGTTCACCTTCAACCTGTACGGGCCCAGCTCCCTCTGGTTCAACACTTCCCCGAACGGCGCCAATTACACCAAGGTCCATGTCAGCACCAACGGCTTGCTGTCATTCGACGGGCCGACTACCTCATGGACTCCGACGCTCCTGCCGAGCATCACCGGCCCCAACGCCCTGATCGCGGTGTTCTGGCGGGACCTGTACGTCGACGCCCAAGCCAGCGTCACCTATTACTCGTCGCCAAGCAAGTTCGTGGTATCCTGGAACAACGTCAGGAACCAGTCCAACGCCAACCGCCAGACCTTTCAATGCGTCTTGTATCCGAACGGGTCGTTTAAGGTCATCGTCATGTCGTGCACCAACGACAAACCGACGGCCATGGGCGTGGAAAACCGCAGCGGAACGCTGGGGGTCTGCAACGCCAGGATAGACGATTACCTGAGTGGATATACCCCGAACACGCCGTTTGCGCTGGTTTACACCCAGCCGAGCGACTGGAACTTCGGGCGTGGCAAAGGCGACGAGTCGGCCAGCCATCCTGACCCGGCGCTGCCAACGCCGGCGCCGGGCGCCTTAGCTCTGGAAGTAAGCCCGAACCCGGTGCGGGCCCGGGCAAGCTTCAACGTACATCTGCCCTCGGCGTCGCGGGTGGTGCTGACCGTCTACAACATCGCCGGACAGACCGTCGCCAGGCTGGCTGACGAGAACCTGCCCGCGGGGAGCCACGGGCTGGAGCTGGACATGACAAGAGCCGGCAGCGCGCCGCTCAAGCCGGGGACCTACATCTGCCGGCTGGAGGCGGGCACGGCATCGTGCACCAGGAGGTTCGTCGTCGTCCGGTAAACTGACGGAAGCGGCGCATGAAGCAGGCAGCACAGGGGTTCAGGAGGCGGGGCCATCTCTCTAAAACAAGGCAATTACCACTCGCTGGGTCAGCTGATATGCCGCCATGACTGCGAGAACCGGGCCGCAAGCTTATCGATCGTTATGCAACACAGAACAACAGCAAAACATAAAGGAGAGGACAAATGTCACGGTACGCATTAATTATGGTGACAGTTGCTTGCCTGATGCAGGCGACCGGTGGCGCCGCCGGATGGCAACAATGGGACAACTATGGGGTAGGTTATGCTAACGGCGGCCATATCAATGAGATCGTGGCGTCGGGGGAAGCGGTGTACGTCGGCGGATCGTTCGATCAGATTGGCGGGAAAACCGCCAAGAACATCGCGAAATGGAATTGCGGAACGGGGTCTTGGTCGATATTAGGGTCTAATTTATCTGGAGGCGGAGTTTACGGGGAGGTAAATGCCATCGCGGTGGACGGCAGCGGCAATGTGTACGTTGGCGGCGAATTTAACGGTACACAGGGCACGACGGCCCGGAATATCGCCAAGTGGATCGGTGGCGTATGGGATCCGCTAGGCGGCGGCCTGAACGGTAAAGTAAACGCAGTAGCCTACTACAAAGGCAAAATGTATGCCATGGGATTATTTGGTTACACTGCCAATGGGCAATCCCCCTGGTTGAACGGTTTTGCTCGGTGGAACGGCAGCCAGTGGGAGGCGGTGCTTCCCGGGCAGCATTGGTTAGGCTGGTATTCGAACGCGATGGCCGTGGCAGATGATAAGCTATATTACAATAGATGCAGTCTAAGTGGCATGGGTTTCTATAAATATGACGGAAATACAAACAGCATACTGGGGATGTTCGACGGAAGTATTTATGCAATTCTGGTCGACGGATCCGATGTCTACGTCGGAGGCGACTTTACCGTCATCAACTCCAACATCCAAGCCAGGGGAATAGCTAAGTACAATGGTGCGTCATGGTGCGAATTGGGCGGAGGTGTTTCCAGCCAAACGGGATATCCGGCCGTGACGTCACTGGTCAAGTACAATGACAGGATCTATGTCGGCGGCGAATTCACCGCGGCCGGCGCAGTTCCTGTGAACAATATTGTCGCTTGGGATGGGAATAACTGGTCGTCGCTGATCGGCGGGACGAACAAGAAAATCACTGCCATGGCGAGGACGAGGGAGACCATGTTCGTTGGCGGCGACTTCAGCAAGGCCGGAAGGACCACGTGCTACAAGCACGCCAAGTACGTGCTCACGCCGACCTGCAACTTGGCAAGCCCGGCGCCGACAAACACCGGCGTCCATGAAATAGCGCTTTGCCCGGCGAGGCCCAATCCCTGCCGGGGCAGCACGGAGATCCGCTACAACCTCCCGCAGCCGTGCAGAACCACGCTCAAGCTCTACAATGTATCCGGCCAGCTGGTTCGAACGCTGGTCGACGAAGAACGGCCATCGGGGTCCTTTTCCGTGAATTGGGACTGCCGGGACAACCGTGGGGACAGGGTCGCAGCGGGCGTATACCTGTGCCATCTGACGGGTGGGGATCAGAATTCATCGCAAACCCTGATAGTGCTTCCGTGATATTGCGGCAATCCTTCCGGCCTACAGCGATATCGAAGGTGAAGCATGCGAATCAAACATAACACGGCCATCGTCCTGGCTCTCCTGCTGTCGGCGGGCGCCGGCCGGGCATCGTCCATCAGCCAGACCCAGGCCTACGGGAACTTCGAGACCGCCGGGGTCATCATCCGGGTTGACGGAATGGACTTCGACGAGACGGCCACGGTGGAATACAAGCGATCCTCTGATCCGGACCATGCCTGGGGACATGATTTCGTGCGCTATGACGGAAACCACATGGCCACCAGCCTGTTCGGCCTGGCCCCGAACACCTCCTACGATCTGCGCATCACCCTGCACGACCCGGACGGGGTCACCGGGACCAACCCGGTCACGGCAACGATTTCCACCAGGCCGGAGTACGCCCTGCCAACTCCATTGCGGGTGGTGAACGTCGCCAACCAGACCGAGCTGAACGCGGCCGTAACGGGTGCCCAGCCCGGGGACGAGATCCGGCTGGCCGCAGGAACCTATCCCGACGGTATCCATGTCTATAACAGGTCCGGTACTTCGGACCACCCCATCGTCTTCACCAGCCAGGGGACGGCCAAGCCCCTGATCAACGGCAACTCCGACGGCGGAATCGAACTCGAAGGCTCGGGGCACTTAGTGCTCGACGACCTGGAGGTGCACAACGAGGCCGGCGACGGGATCTACATCCGCGGCTCGCATCACGTGGTGGTCCGCCGATGCTACGTGCATGATAGCCGCCCGGGAGACTACACCAGCAACATCTTCATCTGCCACAGCGAGGAGTCGGTCCCGCCGTATGCCGGCAATTACCTGATCTTGGACAACGTCATCGGCGACGACGTCCACGATGCTGTTGAGGAGGACCAGGGTCCGGGCCCGTCCTACGTCAATGTTCAGGGACAATCATACTTTGGCATCCGCTGCGATTACCAGCCGGGCGGGTTCCTCACCGTCCGCGGCAACGTTATCTACGGCGTGGTCGACGGCATCCATCCCACGGGCGATGAGGGCCAGGTCCCGGTGATGGGGCCGGACGACCCCAACGTGCTGAACACCTGGCGCGACCAGAATCTCGACCTCTACGACAACGTGATCTACGACTGCAAGGACGACTGCATCGAGTGCGACGGCCACATGGTAAACGGCCGGATCTTCCGCAACCGGCTGGGGAAGTGCGAAAACGCAATAACCGTCTCCCCCTTCTATCCCGGGCCGCTGTTCGTATTGCGCAACTCCGCCCACGGATTCCACCAGAACTGCATCAAGCAGAACACCGGGGTGGCCGGCATCTCCCGCAACGTGCTCTTCTACCACAATACCTTCCGGGAGAAGGCGAGGAGCAATCCGCCGCACTGCGGGGACGAGCACTGCCTGTACCGGGGTGAGCCGGCATATCAACAGCAGTTCACCTACCACAACAACATCTTCTACGCCCGCGGTCGCGTTTACAACGGCGACTTGTACAACTCAGGCCAATACCACCGGTACGACGTCTTCGACCACAACCTGATGTACAGCACCCGGCAGACCGATCCCACCTACGCTTACAAGTGGGTCTGCGCCCACGGCGACCCCCTCAACAACACCCGCTATGCAGACCTGGCGTCGTTCCGGGCAGCTACCGGCCAGGAGTCCCACGGGGTCTGGGGCGACCCCCTGCTGGACACAACGTTGTTGGCGGGATATCCGGTCAACTCAAAGCTTCAGGACCTGAGGATAACGGCCGGCTCGCCGGCCATCGACCAGGGGACGCCGATAGCGGGCATCAACGACAGCTATTTCGGATCAGCTCCGGATATCGGGGCCTACGAGCATGGCGGGGCCGGTGTGGAAGCAGGGCCGGACGAAATCGGCCCGACTCCGGACCTGCGGCTCGAACCCAGCCGGCCCAATCCCTTTGCCCACCGTACCATGATCTCATATTTTAACCGCTTACCGGGCCGGATATCCCTGACGGTTTTCAACGCCGCCGGGCAAAAGATTAAAGTCCTGGCCGACCAGCACCAAAGAGCCGGGTGGCATCGGACGGCTTGGGACGGCAGGAACGAGGCCAATCGCAGGGTCGGCGCCGGGATATACTTCGTCGCCTTGAACGCCGGAATGGTTTCGCAACGCCTGCGGCTGGTGGTGGTGCGCTGAGATCATCACCTACCGGGCAACTCAGCGGAAAAACCAGGATAGAACATGAAACATCTAAGAATGACCCTGATCGCCTTGGCCCTGCTGACGGCGGGCCTTGTCACCCGCAATTCCGCGCAGGCCCAATACCCGGACACCTTCGCCTTCGTCGAGGTGACCGACCCGCTTTCCGGGATCAACCCGACCTATCCCCTGATACCAAGGCCCCTGCCGGCGGTGGGGGACACCTTCTGGGACAACCGCTTCAACACCATGCAGGTGCGGGCCACGGCCACCAACGGCATCCAGGGCCGGCACGAGTACTCGCGGTTCGATCCCTTCAACAGCGCCAAGTCCATGATCATTTTGGACCCCGGCGGGCCTTGGGGGGTTTACCGCACCCAATCGTACCCCTATAACCAGCCGTCCAACCTCGTCCGGACAGTGTCCCTGTCCGAGCCGAGATGGGACCCGGCGGATTCCAGCCTGATCTGGGGGGTGCAGGGATTCACCATCAGGACGGTAAACGTCGTCACCGGGCAGGAAACTGTCGTCAAGGATTTCGAGAACGATCCGGTCATGGGCCCGGTGATCAACACCAGCCCGGTGTACCGCATCACCATGAAGGACGAGGGCGAGTCGTCGCGCGACAAGCGCTACTGGGCCTTCATGCTGCAGGGCGACGGCAGCGCCGGCTACCAGCCCCTGTACGTGTTCACCTATGACCGCGTCCTGGACACGGTCCCCGGGGTGACGGCGCTGGCGCCCGAGGAACAGGCGCTGGACTGGGTGGGAATGTCCCAGCTGGGCGGCCATGCTTTGATCGGCGGGCTTTCCTACAATGGTGGGCGGATGGCCGGGCTGACCATGGCCGACCGCTCCCTCACCAGGTTCCACCGCCTCGATTACACCGTAGCCCACGCCGATGTCAGCATCGACCGGAGCGGCGGCGAGGTGGTGGTGATGCAGAATACCAGGACCGACTACATCGACCTCATCCCCATCGACACCCTGACCCAGCCGATACTGGTTTCGGGCGGCAGCTACGCCGGCACCAACCGGACACCCCTGGTCCGCCTGTTCTACAGCAGCGGCTCGCCCCACGGCCTGCAGTCCGGAGTCCATGTCTCCTGCAACGTGCCGGGATACGCATTGATCTCCACCACCTTCGGGCCCGGCGACCCCGAACAGAACTGGCTGGACCGTTCCATCATCCTGGCGAAGCTCGATCCCCAGGACCCGCGGGCCTTTTATCTTTCCAAGCTGTACAACACCACCGACGAGTACTGGGAGGAGACCCACGGGACGATCAGCAACGACGGATCGGTGGTCGTCTGGGCGGACAACTGGGGGCAGAACGTCGGCCAGGAACAGATGTCCCTGACCCAGCTTTTCATGCCGCCCGAATGGCAGCAGCTGACGGGTGCGGCCGGAGGCCCGGAAGATGCCGGAGGTGAATCTGGTTTGCAGTTGTTCGCCTATCCCAATCCCTGCCGGGGAATGGTGAACATAACCTACGCCCTGCCAAGGGCTGCGGATGTCAAGCTTAAAATGTACAACCTGGCCGGACAGCTGGTGAGAACATTGAAGAACGGGCGGTGCGGTTCCGGGCGGCACCTGGCGGTATGGGACTTGAAGGACGATGCCGGCCGCCGCCTGGCGGGAGGGATCTATGTATTCCGGCTGGAGGCCGGCAGCCAAAATCGCGCCGGGCGGATCATGGTGCTCAGGTGATCAGCCTTCAGCTGCCAGACGCATGGAAGACGAAAGCAAGAACAATAATAAACAAGGAGGAACCGGGATGAAAACGTTCTGGGCCACAACGACGGTCAGGTTGACGACGGCCATGGCGCTTTTGGCAATATCCGCGGCAATTGTGCCAACCGCATCGGGGGCGGACTATGAATTCATCATATTCCAGGACAACCTCGAGAATTTTCCCCAGGGCTGGACGTTGTTCCCCCAGCACATCGTCAATCCCAGCCTGCCGGGCTGGACCAAGAGCAGCCAGGACTTCGCCAGTCCCGGATACAGCGCCAAGTGCACGCCCAATTTGTTGCAATACGACAACAATGCTTTCTGCTATTTCGACCGGAGCGTCAACCTCTCCGGATACCCCATGGGCAAGCTCTACTTCAAGGTCTGGCAGTCCACCGAGGCCGTATACGACTCGTTCTTCGTAAAATATTACAACGGCAGCCAGTGGGT
>DHHE01000098.1 GCA_002403115.1 bacterium UBP2_UBA4780
GCCTCGTCCGCGGCATGCTTGTCCTCTTCGGCGCAAGCTCTGAGCCAGGCCAGGATCATCCTGGAGGGCATCGTCTCACAGCCGGTGATGATCGACGACGAGGAGAGCCTGTCGTGCACCGAGTTGGAGATCGAGGCCAACCTGATGCTCTCCCAGGTGCTGGCCAGGCTGGGGTTCCGCGGCCGGGCCCAAGCCGCGGCCGCCAAGGCCCAGGCCCTGACCGCGGCCTTCAGCTACAACTTCAGCCCGGAGATGAAGGAGCGGTACTTCGCCAAGCCGGAGGTGCGGAGGGTGTTCGAGTGGCAGAGGGAGCTGGGATAGTCCTGCCGTTTATGCAGAAAGCCCCACCCGTGTAACAGGGTGGGGCTTTCTGCCGGTCGCATCCCTACTTTCCGTACTTGGCCACCATGTTGGGCACCGTGTGGTACTCGCAGTTGATGATCATGCCGCTGCGGGTGTCCATGATGAAGAACCCGCAGAAGACGTTGTCATGCTGGTCGGCGGCGCTCCAGGTCGAGATCTGGTAGACCCCGCTCGCCGGGGCCGCCGGAGCCTGGGCCTGAACGGCCGGCGGCGGAGCCAGAAGAATTAAGGCCAGCGCGGCCATGGCCGCCCCGGCGATGAGCCAGGGCAGTCCGTGCTTTAGATCGGGGATCTTGCTCATGCCTCTTCCTTTCGTTTTTAAATTGTTGGAGGATCTGTGGGAATCCGAGCCATCAGGGAAGCGACCGGCCCCGTCCCCCGGCGGTGCAGGCGGCACGGCACCTCGCGGCAGATGCTCCCGGCCTCCAGGGCGATGATGCGGAACGGCATTTTCTTGACCAGCTCCTGCTCGTGGGTGGCCATCAGCACCGCCGTACCCTTGGTGTTGATCTCCTTCAGTATCTCCATGATCTCCAGCGTCCCCCTGGGGTCCACGTTGCCGGTGGGCTCGTCGGCCAGCAGCAGGAAGGGGTCGTTGACCAGGGCCCGGGCGATGGCCACCTTCTGCTGTTCGCCGCCCGAAAGCTGGAACGGATAGCTGTGCCGCTTGTGGGACAGCCCCACCTCGTTGAGGGCCGCCATGGACTTGCGGTGCACCAGGCCGGAGGGTGCCGAGGTCACCTCCAGGGCGAAGGCCACGTTCTCGTAGACCGTCCGGTTCCCCAGCAGCTTGAAGTCCTGGAAGATGACCCCCAGTTTGCGCCGCAGCCTGGGGATGTCCCGCCGGGTCATGGACTCCGAGGAGTAACCGGCCACCTTGACCACCCCCTGGTCCGGGCGCTCCTGCATCATTATCAGCTTGAGGATGGTGCTCTTGCCCGAGCCCGAGGGCCCGATCAGCACCGTGAACTCGCCCTTCTCCATGGCGAAGCTGACGTCGCGCAGGGCTGTCCAGCTGCCCTGGTAGGTCTTGGAGGCGTGTATCAGATCAAGCATTGTATTGTATTCCGATTTATTTCTAATCAAACCGCAGAGGCCGCGGAGCATTTAAAATGAGGACTTCTCCGCGTTCTTCGCGGTTAAAAATCACCGCCCCGCCAGTCTCGCCGCCAGCAGCACCGCCTGGACCATCGGCTCCGGATCAGCCAAGCCCCGGCCGGCTATGTCCGGCGCCGTCCCGTGGTCGGGCGAGGTGCGGACGAAGGGCAGGCCCAGGGTCAGGTTGACCGAGCCTCCCAGCGCCTTGAGCGGAAGCAGCCCCTGGTCGTGGTACATGGCCACCAGGGCGTCGGCCTTCCCCTCGGCCGATAGGCGGAAGCCGGCCTCGGACGATACCGGGCCCAAAGCCTTGATTCCCATCCGGGCCGCCGACCGGACCGCCGGGCCGACGGCCTTGCCTTCCTCGCTTCCCAACAGCCCCGCCTCCCCGGCGTGCGGGTTCAGGCCCAGCACGGCGATCCGCGGCCTCTTGAGCCCCCACCATCTCCTCAGCGCCCGTTCGGTCAGCCAGACCTTATCGAGCACCATCCTGGCGTTGATGAGTGACGGCAGCTTGGCTATCGGCTCGTGGATGGTGGCCAGGGTCACCTTGTGGGTCTCCGAGACGAACATCATGGCGAACTTGTCAGCCCCGGCCAGCCCGGCCAGGAGCTCGGTGTGCCCCGGGAACCGGTAGCCGGCCAGGTTCAGGGCTTTTTTTGAAATCGGCGCGGTGGCCATGGCCGCCAGCCTCCCCGTCAGGCAGAGCACGGCCGCGGCCACCACCGCCTCGGCGGAAACAGTGCCGGTGGCGGCTGAGATTTTCCCGGGCACCGGCATTTTTCGTGGTTCCGCCGTAGGCTCGATATCCAAGCTTCCGATATCGAGTCCCAGCCTGCGGCCGGCCTTCTTCCAGATCGACTCCGGTCCCACCAGCACCGGCCGGCACTTCGAGCGCACCCGCGGGTCGAGGGCCGCCTTGAGGGCGACCTCGGGGCCGATGCCGGCCGGATCGCCGATGGTGATGCCGACCGCAGGCTTTTCAGCCGATCTTTGCCGCCTCTCCGGTTTCACGGCATCCCGGCGTCGCCGCTTCCCGAGTTCGCATCCTCGCCTGGATGCGCCTCCTCCTCCACCGCCTCGTCCACCATCTGGTCGAAATCGTCGCCCATGTCCTCGCCCACCTCCCGGCCCATCCTCTTGGCCCATCTGGCTACCGAGGCCGGGTCGTTCTCGTCCAGTCCCGAGAGGCTGGAGGGATCGGCCAGCCGCTCCATCCTGCTCTCCTGGGAGCGCACCGCCCGGAAGCGCGACATCAGCCGCTCCAGGTTCGTTCCCTGGCACTTGGGGCATGCGAGCGATTCCCTGTCGGCTGCCGAGAGGACAAGCCGGCTGAACTCACGGCCGCAGCCGTGGCAGCGGTATTCGTAGATCGGCATGGATTATACCTAAGATTGCGGATAACTTCCAGGCTGTTGTACTTCATCTCCCCCACATCATCTTAACCGCCACCACCATCAGCAGGGCCCCGAAGATCCTCTTGAGCCACACGGCCGGCAGCCCCACCGCCAGTTGGGCCCCCAGCAGTCCGCCGACCAGGAAAGCGCCGGCCATGATCGCGGCCGCCGGGATGTTGACGTGCCCGGCCTGATGGTATTTCCAGACGGCCAGGATGCCTATGGGCAGCAGCATGGTGGCCAGCGAAGTCCCCTGGGCGTTGTGCTGGCCGTAGCCGAAGAAGATCACCAGCGCCGGGACGATGATGATGGCGCCGCCTATCCCCAGCAGTCCGCTGGAGGTGCCGGCCGCCAGCCCCAGGGCCGCGTAGCCCAGCCAGGGCATCGCGGTCACTCCGAAAGGCGGGCGAAGGCCCGCGGCAGGAAGTCGAGGATGTCCCCGGCCAGCATCGAGTATTGGGTCGTTTCCCCGGCCGCCAAGTCCCCGGCCAGGCCGTGGAGGTAGGAGCCCAGCCTGGCCGCCTCCGTGGTCTTCAGGCCTTGGGCCAGGAGGCCGGCCATGATGCCGGTAAGCACGTCGCCGGAACCGGCGGTGGCCATGCCTGCGTTGCCGGTGGGGTTGATCCACGGACCACCCTTGGGCTGGGCGATGACGGTCGGGGCCCCCTTGAGAACCACCGTCTGGCAGAAGCTCGCCGCCGCCTCCTGGGCCGCGGCCATGGGGTCGGCTTTTATCTGGGAAACGTCCTTGCGCAGGAGCCGGGACATCTCGCCGTAGTGCGGGGTGAGGATGAGCGGGGCCTTGACGTCGTAAAGCGTCTCCGGCCTGGCCGCCGACGCGTTCAGGGCGTCGGCGTCTATCACCGCCGGCATGGTGGTCTGCGAGAGGACCAGGCCGACCAGCTCGGCCGTTTCCGGGTGGGCCGAGAGCCCGGGCCCGACGGCCAGGACGTCGGCCTTGCTTAAAAGGTTCCGGATCTTGTCGAACCCGGCCACCGACAGGGTCCTGGTCCTGGTCTCGGGCAGGGGCTTGGTGATGACCTCGGTCAGCTTGCTTTCCATGATGTCGTTCAGGCTCTCCGGGATGCCCAGGTAGACCATGCCGGCCCCGGCCCTCAGGGCCGAGATGGCGGTCAGGGCGGCCGCCCCGGTCATCCCGATGGAACCGGCCAGCACCAGCACCGTGCCGCAAGTGCCCTTGTGGGCGTCGGGCGGCCGCCGGGGAAGCATCCCCTTTGCCTGGCACTCGTCCGGGACCTCGGCCGCATCCTTCATTTCGTCCACCGCCGCCTGGGGTATCCCGATGTCGGCCACCGAAACCGCCCCGGCCATGGCCTTGCCGGGATGGAAGAGCAGCCCTGTCTTGAGCAGTCCCATGGTGACGGTGGCCGCCGCCCTCACCCCGGCCCCCTGACAGGCGCCGGTCCGGCCGTCAACCCCCGAGGGGATGTCCACCGCCAGCACCGGAAGCCCGCTCTGGTTCAGGATATCGACGACCTGTGAGCAGAACTTGTCCGGGATGCCCTTGAACCCGGTGCCGAATACGGCGTCTATGGCCAGGCAGGAATTTTCCAGGGACCTTTTCAGCGCGTTCAGGCCCTTGGGACTGGCCACCTCCTGCAGCTTGATGCCCGAGGCTTTGAGCTTGTTGGCGTTGACCCGGGTGTCGCCCTTGAGCTTGCCGGCCGTTCCCACCAGGAAGACCTCGGCCGGGAACCCCTGGGCCGCCAGGTGCCTGGCGGCCGCCAGGCCGTCGCCGCCATTGTTGCCGGTGCCGCATATAAGGCACACCGGGGACCTGGCTCCCGGCAGGCCGATGCCGGCCATCTCTGCGGCCGCCTGGGCCACCGCCTTGCCCGCGTTCTCCATCAGGACCAGGCCGGGGATCCGGTGTTTCTTCAGGCAGCGGGCGTCGATCTCCTGCATCTGCTGGGGGGTCACCGCTTTCATCTTGCGCTTCCCTTTCGTGTTTTCCTCGATTGTTTTCGCTCTTTTTCCATCACCGCCACCGCCACCACCATCGCCCTCTCGTGTGAGAGCGAAAGGTGGAAGCGGTG
>DHHE01000016.1:0-920 GCA_002403115.1 bacterium UBP2_UBA4780
GACGGCGGCGATGGCGAACAGCACCGCCGCCTCCTCCTCCCAGAAGACCTTCTTGTGGAGGATGCCCTGCCTGATCTGGATGGCGTCGATGATGCGGGAGAAGATGATGACCGACCCCCGCATGATGAGCATGGCCACCATCACCGAGCGCAGCAGCACGTAGAGCAGGGTGGTGGTGGGGATGACCACCGCCGTGCACACGCCAGAGGGGATGATGTAGAGGTATTCGGCCGGGAATCTGATCTTCCCCCAGGTGATCATGTTGGCCGACTCCATCCTGGCCCAGCGGAAGGCGGAGACGACGGCCAGGCAGACCAGGCTGCCGCCCAGGGTGCTGTAGACCAGGAACTCCCAGTTGTCCACCCCCGGCAGGCCGCGTATGGCCGGGCCGGTGTAATACTTGGTGGCCACGCTGTAGATGACGTAGGTGAACAGGTAGGCCAGGCACAGCTCCACCAGGCGCCCGGTGCTGCCCTCCTTGCTTTTCAGGAACATGCTGATCCCCCTTTAAGTTCGCGTTTTACGGAGACCCGCCCCCCGGTTCGGTCATCGGTCGAATCCTCCGCGTCCTCTGCGGTTGCCTGGGACTCAGCTCTTGGTCTTGGCCAGCCGGGCGAAAACCTCGTCCAGGGCCGGGCCCAGCTTGGCCGGGTCGTCGGTCTTCTCCGGCATGTTGTCGAAGACGGCGAACGGCACCCGGTGGCCCTTGATCTCGATGAGGCCCTGGTCCTTGCCGCCCGAGAGCTTCTCCCAGTCGTTGACCTTGTAGTAGAACTCCATCTTGTCGTCGGGCAGCGAGTGGTAAAGGACGCTGTGTTCCTCGCCCTTGCGGGCCCGCTTCTTGTTCTTGCGCACCGACTCCTCGTAGGGCACCTTGATGTAGACGATCCGGGCCAGCTTCAGGATGTCGTCCGACAGGA
>DHHE01000016.1:1050-2092 GCA_002403115.1 bacterium UBP2_UBA4780
CCGTTGGCGCTGAGGAAGTCGTCCTCCTCGAACCACTCCCAGATGTAGAGGAAGTCGTCGAACTCGGCCAGCTCGGCCACCCCGAAGCGCTCCATCCTCTCCACCAACGGCGTCTTCTTCAGGTAGTCGATGACCTCGCTCTTGCCGGCGGCCGGCCGGGCCACCAGGATGATGACCGGGTGGTGCTTGTCCATTTTTCTATCTCCTTGCTTTACTTATAGTCATTACGAGCCCGACCCCATGCTAAACAGGCGAAGTAATCCCAACCTTAATCGCTCAGATCGTTATACCCAGGATTCAACCTCTTAATCAGCCTCTCCTTGGCCGCCCTGGAGCCCGCCTTGATCTGCTTCTCCCTGGTTATGGCCTGCATGGGACTCTCGAACGTTTCGTAGTAGACCAGCTTGTTGACGTTGTACCTTGAAGTAAAGCCGTAAACAATCTTGCTTTTATGCTCCGACACCCGGCGCTTCAGGTTGTTGGTGACCCCAGTATAAAGGACGGTGTTCCTTTTGTTCGCCAGAATGTACACGTAATACTGCTTCATGCTTCCCCGTCTTAGCGAGCCTGGCTTAACTGCCCGACAAACGACGCAATCGCATTTTGCTCACCCCACCGCCTTCAGCTGCAGGGAGAAGTCCAGGGCCGGTGCCGAGTGGGTGATGGCCCCCACCGAGATGTAATCCACCCCGCATTCGGCTATGGACCGCACGTTCCCAAGACCGACGTTGCCCGAGGCCTCCAGTTTCAGCTTGCCCCGGTCCCGGGCCGGGTGGGAGAATGCCAGGCGGCAGGCCTCGGCCATCCGCTCCGGCTTCATGTTGTCCAGCATGATGACGTCCGGCTCCTCGGCCATGGCCTCCTCCAGCTGGGCCAGGTTCTGCACCTCCACCTCGATCCTCATCTTGCCGTGGTCCGCCCCCATCACCTTGCGGATGGCGTTGGCCACCCCGCCGGCGGCCTCGATGTGGTTGTCCTTGATGAGCACCATGTCCCAAAGCCCCATCCGGTGGTTCTGCCCCCCGCCGCAGGCCACGGCGTA
>DHHE01000016.1:2177-2591 GCA_002403115.1 bacterium UBP2_UBA4780
CGCTCGGCCGCCAGGATGGAGCGCGTCTTCCCCTGAATGGCCAGCACCACCTGGCCCAGCTCGACATTCTCCCCGTCCTTGATCTGGACATCGGCCTTGATCGCCGGATCGACCGCCAGGAAGACCTGGCGGCAGACCTCGATCCCGGCCAGCACCCCGTCCTGCTTGGCCAGCACCAGGGCCAGGCCGCCGGCATCCTCGGGCACCGTGAACTGGCTGGTGATGTCGCCGGTCCCCAGGTCCTCTTTTAATGCCTGTTTGATGAGCGGCTTTAATGTTTTTAAGTTTAACTTCATTTTACCGCTGTAGGTCTTTTCGCAAATTGAAAACAACAGTATTGTCCGGTCTCGACTCCGGCTCACCAACGATGCGATAGCCCAAGGTCGTCCAAAATTTGACTGCCTTGCCGTTGTT
>DHHE01000016.1:2707-4916 GCA_002403115.1 bacterium UBP2_UBA4780
CAGTAAAGGCCGTTTTCCTCCTTGGAATACTCGAAATCCGCCCGCACCATTTTCTCCGAAGCTTTTGGCTCGGGACCCAATGCCAGAAAGTCCTCGCATAGTCTGTAGACCTCAAGCGCTTGCAAAAGTTCCTCCTCGTGTATGGCGGATATTCTAAATCGTTCGTCCTGGTAAACTACCACTGACTGTTCCATTTGACCTTCTTATTATAGCAGACTTCCATTTAAAGTCAAAAGCCATATTTTATTCTACCCGCGAGGACCCAGCCCCGGCGCCCTCAGGTGCCGGCAGATGATCCCGGCGGCCCTGCGCTCGCCCGTGGTGCCGGTCAGGCGCTCGAAGTCGAGCTCTTTGCTAATACCATATTACAACATTTATAATAATGTTAAAATGTTTTATGTATTACTTGTCGCTTTTAATGCATTTTCTGAAAACCATTTAAGAAACTCATCCAGATCCCTCGCTAACCTCCTGGGGCTGAAAACAATTATCTTTACACTTTCAAAGAATATATTTTTATCTTTAGCATTGCTGATCATTACTATCATTTCTTGTTCCCACATTTGACTTGAAGACCAACCAAGCAATGACATGTGTCGTTCTGCAGAATGCATTAGATATTTATCACGTAATATCTTTAATGGTATTTCGTACCAATCAGTTGTATTTATTATTTTATTGCGATATTCTTTAAAATCATTATCTAAAGCTTCAGGATTATTTCGTAAAAATATTTTATGTTGCGAAAAAGATGTAAAACTAGGTAAATTTTTTCCCCTCAAGAATCTTCTCGAAAGTGTAATAGTTCTGTTTAATAAAATACAAGCATGTATTAATATATTTTGATAATCTAATAATTGAAATTCACCCGTCGATTTTATTTCTTTATTTATCTTGAAAAGTGATTTTTTTCTCGCTCTTTGTCCATGTAAAGATTGTTCAGCTCGTCTAGCTAATGAACAGTGTCTTAGAACTCGTAAATAAGTTAATATATAATTTGAATAAGCTTGTTGGTAAAGTTTAATATCATTATTGATAAATGATGCGTCATCGTTTTTTACGGTGTTAAGAAATTTATCTAATGGATTTCTAGAAAATCTACTATACTCTTTTTCTACATTTAAACTTTCACTTACTGTTTCATGTCCGAAAATATTATCAGGATGATTTTTTATATACTCTCTTAAATCCATAATGTGAATTATCCTGTTTTGTAGTTAAAACATAACGGAATTATTTCTTATTACCGCTTTCCTTTCTTTCCCATCACCCTCTCCACCCCCAGATCCGGCTTCCTGTAAGCCGCCTTCGGCCTGCCTGTCCTTCGTATTCCGTTTTTAAAATCGTTTTTATCCTCTATCTTCTCGCCTTTCAATCTCCGGATCTCGTCCCGCAGCACCGCCGCCCGCTCGTAGTCCATGGAGGCGGCCGCCTCGAACATGGCCCGCTCCAGCTGGGCCATGATTTCCTCCTTCGAAAGGCCGGAGACCTCGTAGGCCGACAGCTCCTCCCGGGCCGCCTCCTGCTTGGAGTCGGCCACCGAGGTGGCCAGCATCACCTGCTCGATGGACTTGACGATGGACTGGGGGGTGATGCCGTGCTTCTGGTTGTATTCCAGCTGGACCTTCCGCCTCCGGTTCATCTCGGCCAGGGCCCGCTTCATTGAGTCGGTCATTTTATCGGCGTAGAAGATGACCTTGCCGGCCAGGTGCCGGGCCGCCCGGCCCGAGGTCTGGATGAGCGAGCGCTCGGAGCGCAGGAAGCCCTCCTTGTCCGCGTCCAGAATGGCCACCAGCGACACCTCGGGCAGGTCCAGCCCCTCCCGCAGGAGGTTGATGCCCACCAGGACGTCGAACTCGCCCAGGCGCAGGCCGCGCAGTATCTCCACCCGCTCGATGGCGTCTATCTCCGAGTGCATGTAGCGCACCTTGACCCCGGACGAGCCCAGGAACTCGGCCAGGTCCTCGGCCATCCGCTTGGTGAGGGTGGTCACCAGCACCCGCTCCCTCCGCGCCGCCCGCACCCGGATCTCCTCCATCAGGTCGTCCACCTGGCCGGCGATGGGCTTGACCTCGACCTCGGGGTCCACCAGGCCGGTGGGGCGGATTATCTGCTCGATGACCCGGTTCCCCGCCTTCCCGAGCTCGTAGTCGGCCGGGGTGGCCGAGGTGTACAGGGTCTGGCCGGCCAGGGACTCGAACTCCTCGAA
>DHHE01000016.1:5005-7120 GCA_002403115.1 bacterium UBP2_UBA4780
AGGCAGAACGGCCGCTCCCCCGGCTGGCGTCCGGCCAAGTGGCGAGAGTAGTTCTCTATCCCCGAGCAGTACCCCACCTCCTTGATCATCTCCAGGTCGTATTTGGTCCTCTGCTGGATCCGCTGGGCCTCCAGCAGCTTCCCCTGGTTGGTGAGCTCGGCCGCCCGCCACTTGAGCTCCTCGTTTATGTCCTTGAGCGCCTGCTCCAGC
This sequence comes from bacterium UBP2_UBA4780, assembly GCA_002403115.1. Lineage (GTDB taxonomy): Bacteria > Edwardsbacteria > AC1 > AC1 > EtOH8 > UBA8901. The sequence goes on from DHHE01000016.1 coordinate 5,216, forward strand.
CTGGGATTGGAGACCAGGAAGTGCCTGGTGGGGTAGACCGCCAGCCGCTCCCTGACCTCGGTCACCTTGCCGGTCAGCGGCTCGAAGCGCGACAGCCGGGCCACCCGGTCGTCCTCCAGCTCGATGCGCAGGCCTATCTGCTCGTCGCCGGGGTGGACCTCCACCGTGTCCCCCCGCACCCGGAAGGTGCCCCGTTCGAAAGCCACGTCGTTCCGGGAGTAGTGGATACCCACCAGCCGCTTCATGATCTCCTCGCGGTCGATCCTCTGGCCGATGTCCAGGACCAGCATGTACTCCCGCCACTCGTCCGGCGAGCCCAGGCTGTAGATGCAGGACACCGAGGCCACGATGACCACGTCCCGCCTCTCCATCAGGGCCGAGGTGGCCCGCAGCCTCAGCCGCTCGATGTCCTCGTTGATGTCCGAGTCCTTCTCGATGTAGGTGTCCGATGCCGGCAGGTAGGCCTCGGGCTGGTAGTAGTCGTAGTAGGAGATGAAGAACTCCACCGCGTTCTCCGGGAAGAAGCCCTTGAACTCCCCGTAGAGCTGGGCGGCCAGCGTCTTGTTGTGCGAGATCACCAGGGTCGGCCGGTTGACCCGCTGGATGACGTTGGCCATGGCGAAGGTCTTGCCCGAGCCGGTGACCCCCAGCAGCACCTGGTGTTTGGCGCCCTGGTTCAGGCCGTCGACCAGGGCCTCGATGGCCTGCGGCTGGTCGCCGGTGGGCTGGTAGCTTGAGACTAGCTTGAAGTCGCTCACTCCAACCTACGTCTTCCAACAAGCCTTGTGAATTGTGAATGGTGAATGGTCATCGTGTGGTGCGCGAAGCCAAATGCGTAATCAGTCCCCCGAGCTTGCACCCAATCGATTCAACCTGTTTATCCAACTTCTCCCGCTCCGATGCCGTAATATATTCGAGTTGTGCCGCGATCTCGATCAGAGTGTCCAATTCGCTTAACGAGCCGCCCGAGATGTATAGGTATGCTGTGAACTCCTTGGAAGACTTTCGGGCAGCCCCTTCGGCGACGTTGGCCGGCACCGAGACCGCCGCCCGCCTCATCTGTGACGTCAACCCGTATGCCTCGGACTTTGGGAAATGCTCGGTAATCCTGTAGATGTCGATCGACAGCTTGACGCTCTCCTTCCAGATATCCAGTCTCTTATGCGGTCTAACATACATATCACTCTCTCCTCTATTCACCATTCACACTTCACCATTCACGTCCGTTCACCAGAACCGTTTCTCCAGTATCACCATCCAGATGTCCATCGGCTTGCGCCAGCCGGTACCCTTGACGATCCTCCGGTTTCGAACCGACTTGGGCAGGTGCATCTCCAGCCTCTTCGCGCCCAGCAGGTGGGCCAGGGCCCTCCCCTCGCGCAGTATGTTTTTGTAAGTCCTGTTGTCCCTGGCCGCCGCCCGGCAGTAGTTGAAGTACTTTCCGTCCTTCGACCGCAGTATGGCCACCGCCCCGGCCAGCCCCCTGTCGTCGTGCAGCGAGTAGACCCGCTTCTGCCTGACGAGACCGGCCAGCGCCTCCCGGTCGAACTCCCAGGCAGACCAGCTTTGGAGGAACAGCCCCTTCCAGTTGGCGGCGTCCTTGTCCTTTTGGAACAGGCGAAGCAGGGCGTCCAGCTCGGCCTTGGACGAGCGCACCAGCGCCGTCTCCTTTTTCGCCAGCGGCCTGGCAGTGTACTCGTCGAACCCGGCGATCAGCCTCATGCCCATGGACATGCCCAGGTGCTGGGATATCCTGTTGTACGACCCGGTGGCGTAGCGAATGAACTTGGGGCGCTTGCTCAATGCCCATTTCCATGACCAATCCTGTATCCCCCGGCCGATCTTGTGGCCGCGTAGCTTGGGATCGACCCGCAACCCCTCCAGCCATATCTCCCCCGGCCGCTG
>DHHE01000016.1:7143-9914 GCA_002403115.1 bacterium UBP2_UBA4780
GCCACGAAGAAGATCCCCTTGCGGTCCTTCACCCACTCGTCCCAGACCTCGGGCAGGTAGTCGCCCCAGCGGCCGAAGGTGTGCTTGCAGAAGTCGAGGACGATGCGCTTATCGAGCTGATTTGCCCGTCGTATTCTGATTTTTGATTTCTGATTTCTGATTTTGTTCGTCACTCCGTCCTCCCCGTGAAATGGAAATCCCTCACCTTCATCGCCGGCACCACCATCCCCTCCTTGGCCTCGGCCGGCCCCAGGGCCTCGACGCTGTTGAAGAACTCCACCAGGTTCTGGTTGAACCTCATGTTCTTCACCCCGCAGACCACTTTGCCGTTCTCTATCAGGAAAGTCCCGTCGCGGGTCATGCCGGTGATGACCGGGACCTTGCGGTCCACCACCCGGTTGTACCAGAAGCGGGTCACCAGCACCCCGCGCTTGGTGGATTTGATCATCTGCTCCAAGGTGGTCTTGCCGCCCTTGAGCACCAGGTTGATGGGGAACGGCCCGAAGGTGTTGGGCTGGGGCAGGCCGTGCCCGGTCGTTTTCCTCCCCTCCTTGGCCGCCGTCTTCTGGTCGTAGACCGGCGTCTTGACCACGCCTTTGTCCACGATGACCACCTTCTTTTTCGGGATGCCCTCATAGTCGAAGGGCTGGGACCAGTTCATCTTGGGATGGAAGGCATCGTCGGTTATCGTGACGTTGGGGCCGAAGAGCTTCTTGCCGATTTTGCCCGAAAGGCAGCTGGTCCCCTCCTGGACCGACTGGGCGCCGAAGGCCAGCCAGGCCATGAACTGCAATGGAGTGGCCGCGGCCTCGGGCTCCAGGATGACGGTGTAAGTCCCCGGCTCCAGCTCCCGGGGCTTGACCGATCCCAGGCACTTGGCGATGGCGGCCCGGGCCACCTTGGCCGGGTCTATTTTGCCGATGGACCGGGCCGTCTGCTCGGCCCGCCCGGCCGCCAGGCCCTGGCGGGCGGTGATCTCCATGGTGGCGGATGTCTGCCGGTGATAGGCGAACAGCCCTCTCGAGTTGGCCATGGCGTGCACGTTGCCGGTGTTTGAGACCAGCCCGGCCAGCTCCGCCTTGCTCCTCCTGGCCAGGGCCACCGCCTTTTTGACCATGGCCGCCCGCTTGCCCGGCTCGACGAAGGCGGTGGCCTCGGAGTACCCCTTCATGGGGCGGTAGCGCTGGGGCTTGGCCATGGTCGGCAGGCCCTGGTCCACCCCTATGGCCCTGGCCGCCTCGGCCGCCTGCCGGGCCAGCTTTTTGAGCGACCCCTCGTCGAACTGGTTGGTGGTGGCCCGGCCCGATCGGTCCCCGATGTCCACCCTCAGGGAAATGGAGACGTCGGCCACCTCAACGTTCTGGTGGATGGCGTTGTTGGCGATCCGGGTGAGGGGGCTGACCCTCTGGTCGAGCATGATCTCGGCCTGGCCCTCCTTGACGTAGGACAGGGCCTTGAGGCAGATCTTCCGCGCTTCGGTTTTGTTTATCATTTCTGGCTTCCTTCTTCTGACACAGATCTTCACCGATTAACTCGACCAAGGGACATCTGTGTGGATCTGTGTCTGGTGTGATTCATCACTTGGGCACCACGCCCACCTGGACGTTCCGGAAACGGGCCGGGGCGCAGCCCTGGGCGGTGCGGGCGGTCTGGGGCGGCTCACCCTTGCCGCAGTTGGCCGTGCCCCAGATCCTCCAGTCCTTTTGTCCGCAGACCCGGTCGCACGAGTTCCAGAACTGGGTGGTGATGCCGGCGTAGGTGGCGTTCTTCAGCATCCGGCCCATTTTGCCCCCCTTGATCTCCCAGGCGATCTCGGTGCCGAACTGGAAGTTGGAGCGCCGGTCGTCGATGGAGAAGCTCTTGTTTGAGGCCATGTAGATGCCGTCGTCGGTGTCGGCCACCAAGTCCCCCAGGCTCGTGGTCCCGGGCAGCAGGTTGATGCAGGTCATCCTCACCAGGGGCATGTTCTCCCAGCCGTCGGCCCGCATGGCCCCGGTGGAGCGTTTTCCGACGACCCTGGCCGATTCCCTCGATGAGAGATAGTTGACCAGCAGGCCCTGGCGTATCAGGTCGAAGGGCTCGGCCTTGACCCCCTCGTCGTCCCATCCGTAGCTGCCCAGCCCGGCCGGGCAGGTGGGATCGGAGACGATGGTCACCGCCTTGGAGCCGTAGCGCAGCCTGCCCAGGTGTTCAGTGGTTGCGAAGCTGGTGCCGGCGAAGTTGGCCTCGGAGCCCAGCACCCGGTCCAGCTCCAGGGGATGCCCCACCGACTCGTGGATCTGCAGCGACAGCTGCGAGCCCTCGATGATGATGTCCTTCACCCCCGAGGGGCACTGGTCGGCCGAGAGCAGGGCCACCGCCTCGTCCGCCGTCCGCCCGGCGTTGCCCTCCAGGTCCATCTCCTCGATCAGCTCGTAGCCCCGCGACTCCCACTGCCCGCCGTGGGAGCAGGGGTAGGAGCGGTACTGGACGTCGTTGCCATTGACGGCCGTGGCCGTGTAGCCCCCGCCGCACTGGACGATGCGCTGCCTGATCAGCGAGCCCACGGTCGAGGCGAACAACTGGTCCTCCACCCATGAAGCGATGCGCGACTCGGCGATGGTCACCCCTTTCACCCGCCTCATGGCGGCGTCGGACTTGAGCAGCAGATCCAGCTTTTTCTCCAACGGCACCTCCAGCGGGTTCAGGCGGTGCTGGGTGACGTACTCGCCGACGCACTTTTCCACCGGCGCCAGCGAGACGTTCTTGGCCTTCAGCCGGGCGCTGGCCTT
>DHHE01000058.1:0-10832 GCA_002403115.1 bacterium UBP2_UBA4780
CGCTACGCCGATCACGAGCTGAACGCCGCCCGCAAGCCATGGGACAAGGCCGAAGTCCGCCTGTGCCTGGCCTACCCGGACCGCTACGAGATCGGCATGTCGAATTTGGGTCTGGCCATACTCTACTCGGTTGTCAACCGCCTGCCCTGGGCCCTGGCCGACCGGGCATATCTTCCGGCGCCGGATATGGAGGAAATCCTCCGCACAGGTGGAAAGCCGCTGCGGGCCCTGGAGTCCGGCCGACCCCTGCGGGATTTCGACATCCTGGGGGTCTCGCTGCAGACGGAGCTCTGCTATACCAACGTCCTGGCCATGCTGGACCTGGCCGGGATTCCATGGCGCGCCGCGGACCGCTCGGACAACGATCCCATAGTGCTGGCCGGAGGCTCCTGCTGCGCCAACCCGGAGCCGATGGCCGCCTTCTTCGACGCCATGGCTGTCGGAGATGGAGAAGAACTGATTGTCGAGATATGCCATCTCCTCCAAAACTCAAAATCCGAATCCCGAAATTCCAAACTGGCCAGGCTGGCTGGCATACCGGGAGTATATGTGCCTTCGGTGCATGACCCGCAGAAGGACACGATAAGCGCAAGGCATGCCGGAAGCCTAAAACCCGAATACGCGCCGCACCCGCCGCTGGTGCCCCTGGTGGAGGTGACCCACGACCGGCTGACGGTGGAGATAGCCCGGGGCTGCACCCGGGGCTGCCGTTTCTGCCAGGCCGGCATGCTTTACCGCCCCGTGAGGACCCGGGGACGGGACGAGGTGATCGATCTGGTCCAGCAGGGCCTGGCCGCCAGCGGCTGGGAGGAGGTCTCGCTCCTGTCCCTGTCTTCGAGCGATTACCCGGACTTCTCCGGGCTCCTGGACGGGGTCAACGGAGTCTGCCTGGGCCAGCGGGTTGCCGTCTCGGTGCCCTCGCTGCGCCTGGACGGATTCGACCAGGCCATGGCCGGATGCCTGAAGCGGATCAAGCGGTCCAGCCTGACCTTCGCCCCGGAGGCCGGCACCCAGCGTCTGCGGGACGCCATCAACAAGGGCATATCGGACGAACACCTGACCTCGGCCCTGGAGCTGGCCAGGCGCAACGGCTGGCAGGCGGTCAAGCTCTACTTCATGATCGGGCTGCCCACCGAGACCCGGGAGGACCTGGAGGGGATCATCGCCCTCTGCCGGCGGGCGTCAAAAATCGGGCTGAACCTCAAGGTGACCATCTCGCCATACGTGCCGAAAGCCCAGACCCCGTTCCAATGGGAGCGGCAGGAAGGGCTGGAAAATCTCGAGGAGGAGATAGGGTTTCTCTCCCGGGGGCTCCGGATGCCCAGGGTCCAGGTTCACTGGCACGACCCCAGGTCGTCGGTGGTCGAGGGGGTCCTAGCCAGGGCGGGGCGGGAGGGGGCGGAGTTGGTAGAAAGCGCCTACCGTCAGGGCGCCAAGTCCGACCAGTGGTCCGAGCACTTCAAATGGGACGTCTGGCAGGCCGTCCTGGGCGGTTCGGGGATCGGCTTTAAGAAGGCATTCGGAGCCAGGGACGCATCAGCCAGGCTTCCCTGGGCACATGTTGAGTACGGGGTTTCCGGCGATTTCCTGAGGGCAGAGCGGGATAAAGCGCTGGCCGGCCAGGCCACCGCCGACTGCCGGGAGCAGGGATGCCACGGGTGCGGAGCGGAATGCGAAAAACAGAGGGCAGCCCCTCGACTTCGCTCGGGACAAGAAGATGGTCCTTCGACTGAGCTCAGGATAAAAGGGCAGAATGGTGGAACCGGCCTGCCAGAGGCGGTCGCGGCACCCACGGGGACCCCTGCGGAGGGCAGCGCCTACGGACGCGGCAAGAGGGTTGCGTCCCATCGACCGCAGATATCCGGCACCAGGTTCAGGATCAAGTACGCCAAGGGGCCGGAGCTGCGGTGCATTTCGCATCTGGACCTGATGAGGCTGTGGCAAAGGGCCATCAGAAGAGCCGGCCTTCCGGTAGCCTACTCGCAGGGTTTCTCGCCGCACCAGAAGGTCTCTTTCGGGCCGCCCCTGCCGCTGGGGATGACCAGCCGGGGCGAGTACCTGGATCTGCAGATGGAAAAACCCTTTGCCGGAGACGTCTCGGCCGCTCTCAAACCTGTCATGAACCCGGGCCTTGAGATCTTGGGCGTCAGGCCGGTCTTGAAGGAAAGCCAGTCGCTTTCCAGCTGGGTAGGGGCGGCCGAATACGAGGTTGCCATCGACGGAAATGCCTCCGGACAATCCGGTAAAATTGCGGACGAGTGGGACCGAAGGTCCGAAGAAAAGGCAAAATGGTTCCTGGTGACGGTGAGGAAGGGGCAGAGGATAGAGGTCGACTTGATTAAACAAATCTATGGCATTAAATCGATAAAACACAATAAGTTATCAATAATAATTAAAGTTATGGACAAAGGTGCCAAACCCCAGGAGATCATTGCCAAACTGCTTTCAGCCGGGGATGGAGAAGCTGGGCACGGCATTGAACGCGTCGAGCTTTATCATGTCACCGAACGGGGTCTGGTCAAGCCGCTTGAGTCGGCAGAAGAAAGTGAATTTGTCGCCAGGGCTTGAAATTTGATTGAAAATTGATTATAATTATAGGCTAATGCTTCAAAACATAAAAAGTTATAAACAAAAAACAATGGAGGTCGGGAATGTCAACCGTCGACAAGCTTAAGCCCCTGGGGGACAGGGTGGTGGTCAAGGCTTTGGAGTCCAAAGAGGTCAAGAAGGGCGGCATCATCATTCCGGATACCGCCAAGGAGAAGCCCATGGAGGGGGAGGTGATGGCGGTGGGCCCGGGCAAGGTCTCCGACAACGGAACCAGGATCGCCATGGACGTGAAGAAGGGTGACAAGGTCCTCTACGGGAAATACTCGGGAACCGAGGTCAAGATAGACGATGAGGAGTACCTCATCATGCACTCCGAGGACATCATGGCCGTGATCGGCGCATAGGGCGGGGAGCTCGGCAATAAACAAACTGAAGAAAATTATTTAGGAGACCATGGAAAATGGCAAATCCCAAGATCATCGAATATGACGTCAAGGCGCGCGACGCATTGAAGGCCGGGGTGGACAAGCTGGCCAACGCGGTCAAGGTCACCCTGGGCCCCAAGGGGCGGAACGTGGTCCTGGACAAGAAATTCGGCTCGCCGACCATCACCAAGGACGGGGTGACGGTGGCCAAGGAGATCGAGCTGGAGGATCCCTTCGAGAACATGGGCGCCCAGATGGTCAAGGAGATCGCCTCCAAGACCTCGGACATCGCCGGCGACGGCACCACCACCGCCACGGTGCTGGCCCAGTCCATCTTCAAGGAGGGGCTGAAGAACGTCACCGCCGGGGCCAACCCCATGGACCTGAAGCGCGGCATCGACCTGGCGGTGGAGGCGGTGGTGGCCGAGCTCAAGAAGATCTCCAAGCCCTCCAAGGGCAAGACCGAGATCTCGAACATCGCCACCATCTCGGCCAACAACGACCGGGCCATCGGCGACCTGATCGCCGACGCCATGGAGAAGGTCGGCAAGGACGGGGTGATCACGGTGGAGGAGGCCAAGGGCATGGAGACCACGCTGGAGACGGTCGAGGGCATGCAGTTCGACCGGGGCTACATCTCGCCCTACTTCGTCACCAACGCCGAGAGGATGGAGGCGGTCCAGGAGGACGCCTACGTCCTGATCCACGACAAGAAGATCTCCTCGATGAAGGAGCTGCTGCCGGTGCTGGAGAAGGTGGCCCAGGTGGGCAAGCCGCTGACCATCATCTGCGAGGACCTGGAGGGCGAGGCCCTGGCCACCCTGGTGGTCAACAAGATACGCGGCACTTTGCAAGTATGCGCCGTCAAGGCCCCGGGCTTCGGCGACCGTCGCAAGGAGATGCTGACGGATATCGAGATCCTGACCGGCGGCAAGGTCATCTCCGAAGAGCTGGGCTTCAAGCTGGAGAACACCCAGATGGGCGACTTGGGCAAGGCCAAACGGATCACCATCGACAAGGACAACACCACCATCGTCGAGGGCGCCGGCAAGACCAAGGATATCCAGTCCCGGATCACCCAGATCAAGGCCCAGATCGAGGAGACCAAGTCCGACTACGACAAGGAGAAGCTGCAGGAGCGGCTGGCCAAGCTGGCCGGCGGGGTGGCGGTGATCAACGTGGGCGCGGCCACCGAGACCGCCATGAAGGAGAAGAAGGCCAGGGTCGAGGACGCCCTGCACGCCACCCGGGCCGCGGTGGAGGAGGGCATCATCCCGGGCGGCGGGGTGGCCTTCATCCGGTCCATGGCCGCCCTGGACGGCATCAAGGCCGAGGGCGACGTCAAGGTGGGCATCGGCATCGTCCGCCGGGCCCTGGAGGAGCCGATGAGGCAGATAGTCAACAACGCCGGGGTCGAGGGCGCGGTCATCGTCGACGAGGTCAAGAAGGCCACCGGCAACCCCAACATCGGCTATAATGCCGACATCGGCAAGATCGAGGACCTGGTGGCCTCGGGCGTCATCGATCCCACCAAGGTGGCCCGGATCGCCCTGCAGAACGCGGCCTCGATATCCGGCCTGCTGCTGACCACCGAGTGCGTCATCGCCGACAAGCCCAAGGAGGAGAAGCCGATGGGCATGCCTCCGGGCGGCGGCGGCGGTTACGGGGACATGTACTGATAACCGGGAAAACGAATAGCCAAAGCGAAAACGAAGCCCCGCCGAAAGGCGGGGTTTTCGCATGATTTACCAAACTTTGGCAAAAAACACCAGACATGCGTTCATCTCGATGCTTCAACTACGCTCAGCACGTGTTTATCCTGGGTTGCAGCGAAGGATTTTTGTCGAGACCTGAACCCGCCGAAGCGCTCACCACGAGTCGAGTGCCCGCCTGGCCTCGATGCTTCGATGCACTCAGCACAGGTACAGCCGCGCATCGAGTAATCCGCCGGGCCTCGATACAGCCAAAGCTTACTCGGCCATCGGCGGATTGTCCCTCGGCAGGACTTCGGCGAGCCAGTCGAGCCGCTCGGGAACAATCGAGATGAGCGGCCACTCGACCATCGGCGGGCGTACCTGTGCCGAGCCGGGTCGAGGCACCGAGACGCCGGCCAACACTTCGGCGGGTTCGACAAGCCCGCACTGAGCACTTCGGCTTGGCTCAGTGAAAACTTTGTCGAAATGCTCAGTGCACGCAGGCTCGGTGCATGTCTGTATCGAGCTTAGCCGAGGTAGTCGAGGTCCTCGACGGCCGCGTGCCTTTGATTAGCGCTTTGCGATATGTGATAAAGTCAAGGTTATGGTTTTATATCTGGCGTTAAAGTCTTATTCAGTATTGCGTTGCAGACCTCACGACCCAAAACCATATTTACTTGCTTTACACCGTAAAGTTTGATATAATAACGTTTTACTTTTCTCGGAAGACGAGCATGACGCCCCAAACCAGGCCCAACGTCCAGACCATCAGCCCCTATATCCCGGGCAAACCCATCGACGAGGTGCGGCGGGAGCTCGGGATCAAGGGCGCCATCCTCAAGCTGGCCTCCAACGAGAACCCGCTGGGTCCCTCCAGGCTGGCCGTCAAGGCCATGCGCAAGTACCTGCGCGAGGTCAGCCAGTATCCGGACGACGGCTGTTATCTGCTGGGCAAGAGGCTGGCCCTGCATCTGGGCGTCAGGGAGGACCAGCTGATATTCGGCAACGGGTCGGTGGAGGTCATCGATTTCATCATCAAGTCCTTCGTGGCCCCGGGCGACCAGGTGGTCATGGCCGACCAGGCCTTCATCATGTACAAGATCGCGGCCAAGGTGGCCGACGCCAAGGCGACCATGGTCCCCCTGAAGAACTTCACTCACGACCTGGAGGCCATGGCCCGGGCGGTGACGCCGCAGACCAAGGTGGCGGTGATCGCCAATCCCAACAACCCCACCGGGACCATGGTCAGCCAGGAGCAGGCCAGGGATTTCCTGAAAAAGGTGCCCGAGAGCTGCCTGGTTGTCTTCGACGAGGCCTATTACGAGTACATCAGGAGGACGGATTTCCCTGACAGCATCAGGATGCTGGCCGACCATCCCAATCTCATCATCCTGCGGACGTTCTCCAAGATATACGGCCTGGCCGGGATGCGGGTGGGCTACGGCATAGGGCATCCGGACCTGGTGGCCGCCATACGCAAGGTGCGCCTGCCGTTCAACGTCGGCCTGATGTCCCAGGTGGCCTGCCAGGCGGCCCTGGACGACGTCAAGCACCTGGAGGCCAGCCGGCAGATGAACGACCTGGGCAAGGAGTTCCTCTACCAGCAGTTCGACCGGACGGGCTTGTTCTACGTGCCGTCAGAGGGGAATTTCATCCTGATAGATCCCAAGGTGGATTCGGACCTGCTGTTCACCGAACTTCAGAAGCTGGGGGTAATCGTCCGCCCGGTGAAGAACTACGGGTTCCCGACGGCCCTGCGGGTGACGGTGGGCACCATGAAGCAGAACAAGAGGCTGGTGAGGTCCCTGAAAACCGCCCTGAGGGCGCTGCGCAAAAAGGGGAGCTGATCTGCGGCTTTCCGTCAGCGAGATACTGGCCGGCCGTCGAGTGTCCGCCTAGTCTCGATGCTTCGATGCACTCAGCACAAGTACTTCGGCTAGCTCAGCACAGGTACAGCCGATTATCGAGTAGAAACGGAAACTGTTCATATCGAGATAACGGCTACTCGACCACCGGCGGGCGTACTTGTGCCGAGCTGGGTCGAGGTGCCGAGACGCCGGCCAATGCTACAGTCGTATGCGAAGCCATTTCAAGGATAGGCCGTTTAGCATTCTGCCATTTCCCTCACCCTGCGGGACAAGCCAAAGCCTTCGTGGTTCGCCCAATGGATAAGAAGCTGGTGATCGCCATAGACGGGCCGGCGGCCTCGGGCAAGAGCACCACCGCCAAGCTGGTGGCCAATAGGCTGGGGTACCTTTACATCGACACCGGGGCCATGTACCGGGCGATGGGCCTCAAGGCCGGGCAGCTTGGGATCCCGATCTCCGACAGCGGCTCGATCGCGGCCATGGCCGAGGCCACCGTCATCACCCAGAAGCCCGGCCGCAAAGGAGTGACCACCTTTCTGGACGGACGGGACGTCAGCCGGGAGATCCGCACCCCCGAGGCCTCGCAGCTGGCCTCGGACATCTCCACCATCCCGGCGGTGCGGCGGCGGCTGGTGGCCCAGCAGCAGGAGATGGGCAAGGACGGGGGTGTGGTGATGGAGGGCCGCGACATAACCACCGTGGTCTTCCCGGAGGCCGAGGTCAAGGTCTACATGGAGGCCTCGGTCGAGGAGAGGGCCAGGCGCCGCCAGGCCGAACTGGCCAGGAAGGGGATGCCGGCGACCCTGGCCGAGATAGAAGAGCAGATTCGCGCCCGCGACCGGCAGGACAGCACCCGGGCCGACAGTCCGCTTTTAAGGGCCGCCGGGGCGCTGGTGATCGACACCACCGGCCTGACGATCGAGCTGCAGGTGGAAATGGTTCTGGAAGAGGCCTTCAAGGCGGGGGCGCGGCGGGAATGATCTGGCAGAGTCGGCATTTCCGGAACCGGAATTTCTGGTACACCTGGAACCTTCTGAACTTCGCCATTGACGGCCTTTTCGACTGGAGGGTCAGCGGCCGGGAGCACATCCCGATGGAAGGGCCGCTGCTGGTGGCCTCGAACCACATCGCCCTGCTGGACCCGCCCTATGTCGGCTCCTGCCTGCGGCGCGAGGCCTGCTTTGTGGCCAAAAAGGAGCTGTTCGCCTTCGCCCCGCTGCGGGCGCTGGTGGAATCGTACAACTCCATTCCCATTCGCCGGGGGGGGTGGGACAGCGCGGTTTTCCGCACCGTCCGGAAGAAGCTGGACCAGGGCTGGGCGGTGATCATGTTCCCGGAGGGGACCAGGAGCCGGGGGCGTGGTTTTTTGCCCCCCAAGCCGGGGGTGGGGATGATCGCCAGGCAGTCGCTGGTGCCCGTGCTGCCGGTCTGCATCAGCGGCACCGACCGGCCCCTGCCCCAGCTGCTGGCGCGGCGCCGGCCGCTGACCGCGGCCTTCGGCCCGGCCATGTCCCCGGCCGAGGTCGGATCTTACCCCGATGACAAGTCCGGCTACCAGGGCCTGAGCCAGGCCATCATGGACAGGATCAAGGGGCTTTCGGCCGGAGCATGAAGATCGAGGTGGCCAAAAGGGCGGGCTTCTGCTTCGGGGTGAAGCGGGCGGTGAAGATGGCCTTCGAGGCGGCCGAAAGCTCTTCCCATCCGGTCCACACCCTGGGCCCCATCATCCACAACCCCCAGGTGGTGGAGGAACTGGACCGTCGGGGCGTCAGGGTGTTGGACAGGCCCTCGGACGTCAGGTCGGGCACGGTCATCATCCGCTCCCACGGCGTCCACCCCAAGGTGCTGGCCGAGCTGAAGGCCAGGAAGGTGCGGGTGATCGACGCCACCTGCCCGTTCGTCACCAAGGCCCAGCGGGCCGCCAGCACGCTCCGGCGCGAGGGCCGCCAGGTGGTCATCGTGGGGGAGAGGGAGCACCCCGAGGTCACCGCCCTGCGGGGGTACGCCGGCGGGGATGCGGTCATCTACAGCAGCCGGAACCGGGTAAGGCTCAAGCCCAAGGTCGGGGCGCTGGCCCAGACCACCCTTTCGTCCGAGGTGTTCTCCCAGGCCCTCTGTTCCCTGGCCGCCCGGACGCCGGACCTGCACGTCTTCAACACCATCTGCCAGGCCACCCAGATCCGGCAGCAGGACACCATGGAGCTGGCCAAGCGTTCCGACGTCATGGTGGTGGTGGGGGGCAGGAACTCGGCCAACACCTCGCGCCTGGTGGAGCTGTGCCGCAAGGTGGGCCGGCCGACCCATCACGTGGAGACCGAGGAGGAGCTTCAGGCCGGCTGGTTCCGCCGGGCCGATTCGGCCGGGGTTACGGCCGGCGCCTCGACCCCGGAGGCCACGGTGCGCCAGGTGGTCAAACGTATGCGCCAACTTACCAAAACGAATCGGAATCAAGAAAACGAAAAGCATTGAAAACCGCCCAAGCAAGGTTCGATTCGCTTTCGTTTTCCGGATTCAGGTTTATAGGGCCGGCATTGGTCGGCCCATCCTAAGCAAAGGAGCGTGACCCAACCAATGGCAAAAAAGAAGAAAACGGTCCCCGAGGACATCGAGGAGCAGTTCGCCACCGAGGGCGAGGAGCAGGAGGCCCAGCAGGCCAAGGAGTTCCGGGCCCTGCTGGACGAGTCCTACCAGCACCGCAAGTTCGAGGAGGGCGAGATCGTCAGGGGGACGGTGGCCCGCATCACCTTCGACGCGGTGATAGTGGACATCGGTTTCAAGTCGGAGGGGGTGGTGCCGACCTCGGAGTTCACCGGCCTGGACCAGGTCAAGATCGGCGACGTCCTGGACCTGCTGCTGGAGCAGGTGGAGAACGAGGACGGGCAGATGGTCCTCTCCAAGTCTAAGGCCGATTTCATCAGGGTCTGGGACAAGGTCAAAGCCTCGGTGGACGGCGAGACCCAGGTGGAGGGCAAGGTGGTCAAGCGCATCAAGGGCGGCCTGATCGTCGACCTGATGGGCGTGGACGCCTTCCTGCCCGGCTCCCAGATCGGCCTCCGGCCGCTGGAGACGGTGGACAGCCTCATCGGGCAGGCGGTGCCTCTCAAGGTCATCAAGATCAACAAGAAGAAGCGGAACATCATCGTCTCCCGCCGGGCGGTGCTGGACGCCGAGCGCGACAAGATGCGCACCGCCATCCTGGCCGAGATCGACAAGGGCCAGCTGCGCGAGGGCATCGTCAAGAACATCACCGACTTCGGGGTGTTCGTGGACCTGGGCGGGCTGGACGGCCTGCTGCACATCACCGACATGTCCTGGGGCCGAATCAACCATCCCTCGGAGGTGGTCAAGATCGGCCAGCTGCTCAAGGTGAAGATCCTGGAGTACGACCGGGTCAAATCCCGTGTCTCCCTGGGCCTCAAGCAGCTGCAGCCGCACCCCTGGGAGAACATCGAGACCAAGTACCCGGTCGGGGCCAAGATCCGCGGCCGGATCGTCTCCATCGTGGACTACGGGGCCTTCATCGAGCTGGAGCGCGGGGTGGAGGGCCTGATTCACATCTCGGAGATGTCCTGGACCAAGCAGGTGAAGCACCCCTCCAAGGTGGTCTCCATCGGCGAGGAGGTGGACGCGGTGGTCCTGAAGATAGACAAGGACGAGCAGAAGATCTCCCTGGGCTTCAGGCAGCTGGAGCCGGACCCCTGGTACACCATCGATCTCAAGTTCCCGGTGGGGTCCCGGGTCACCGGCAAGGTGCGCAACATCACCAATTTCGGGATATTCCTGGAGCTGGAGGAGGGGATCGACGGCCTGGTGCACATCTCCGACATCTCCTGGACCAAGCGCATCAAGCATCCCTCGGAGGTTGTCAAGAAGGGCGACGCCATCGAGGTCATGGTCACCAACATCGACAAGGAGAACCGTCGGATATCGCTGGGCATGAAGCAGATGGAGGCCGACCCCTGGTCGGCCATCGGCGAGAAGTTCAAGGCGGGCCAGACGGTCAAGGTCAAGGTGAACCGGCCGCTGGAGCGGGGCGTCCTGGTGGACCTGGACCACGGTTTCGAGGGCTTCGTTCCGCTGTCCGAGCTGGACAGGGTAGAGGAGATCAAGCTGGAGGATGCCTTCAAGGGCGGCGAGGAGCTGGAGCTGAAGATCATCGAAGTCGACGGGGCCAACCGGCGCATCGCCCTGTCCCAGAAGCAGCTCCGGGCCGAGGAGTCGAAGCCGTTCCTCAAGGCCGAGGCCCCGGCCGAGCAGACCACGGTCATGGGCGACGCCCTCAAGGCGGCGATGGA
>DHHE01000058.1:10932-12437 GCA_002403115.1 bacterium UBP2_UBA4780
GACTGTCCCCGGACGCGATGACCGGGCAATGTCTAAAGTGATTTTATATTAGGGCCCATTACAAGCCACTTGACGAATGATGACCGTTGTAGTATACTAATAATGTGTTATGGATCATAACTGGAGGGGCATCATGAAAAGAATCCACTTTAACGTTCAAGTGCTCGTTGAAAAAGACGGGGACGGATACCATGCGTTTAGCCCCGCCTTTCGCGGTTTGCACACCTGCGGGTCTACACAGCGAGAGGCGTTGGATAATGCCGTCGATGCGATTCAGGCGTATGTCGCTTCCCTGGTAAAGCATGGCGAGCCGATCCCCTGCTGCGTCGTGGTCCAGGATGAGTATCCCAAGGCGAAATACCGGCACGTAACCAGGGATATCCAATTATCATTGGCCGCCTTCGTATGAAATACCCGGCGCATATCTGGGATCAGCTGAAAAATATAACGGCTGATGACTTGATAGCGGCGCTAGGAAAAGACGGTTGGGTTTGCGACACCAAAGGCGGTTCAGAACGGATTTATTACCATGCGCCGACGCGCAGGCGTGTTTCGGTTCACTACCATCCTAAAAAGACATACAGTCCAAAAATGCTCAAAGGCTTGCTGACGGATGCAGGATGGACCGAGAACGATTTTAAAAGGTTGAAATTAGTTAAAAGGTAAAAGGACGTAAAAGGCCCCTACCGGCAACGGGAGGGGCCTTTTTATCACCCCCTTGGCCGGCGTCTCGGTACACCCGCCGTTGGTCGAGTAGCCGCCATCTCGATTGTTCCCGAGCTTGTCGAGGGACGAACCGGCCGCGGTTCTACTCGATGTGCGGCTGTACCTGTGCTGAGTGCATCGAAGCATCGAGACCAGGCGGGCACTCGACTCGTGGTGAGCACTTCGACAAGTGTTACAGTGAGCCTGCCGAATTGCTCAGTGCAAGCTTGCCGAACCACGACCGGCCAGGGGTGAGTTCGCCCGGTACGCTATATAATTCGCTTGACACCATATTTGTTTTTTGGTATATTACGGCTATAACTAAATGGCAAGATAACTTATATTACTGGACTTTGTCAACTATTCGCTAAGTGCGATCAGAGGTATGCGGTCATCGAGTACCTCGACGACGCTCGGCTCAGTGCACGCTTGCCGAACCAAGTCCGGCCAGTGTCTCGACAGGCTTGCCCTCCCGCCTGCCTCTCTGTTTACCAAGTGTCTGTTCAAACTGTCCGGCGGGCAGGGAGTGAAATCGAAGGGCTCGACAACAATCCTTCGATGCAACTCAGGATAAACACGTGCTGAGCGTAGTCGAAGCATCGAGATAGCCGTATGCCTGGCGGTTTTTGCCAAAGTTCCAGTTATTATAACCGGCATCGAATACATTTAAAGAGGGGACCATGCCAACCATCTTGATTGTCGACGACGAAAAGGAATTGAGGCTTCTTTACCAAAAGGAGCTTGAAGCAAGGGATTACAACGTCTTTACGGCAGGATCCCTTCAAGAGACAAAGGAGCTA
>DHHE01000089.1 GCA_002403115.1 bacterium UBP2_UBA4780
CTTCCTGGTCAAGGGCGGGATAATAGGCACCCTGCTGTTGGCCCTGCTGCTCTACCGGCTGACGCGGGAGCTTTACGAGATCAGGAAACGCCACCAGGGCACGGCCCGGGCCCTGTGGCCCACCATCGCCGTCATCGCGGTCTACAACTCCCTGTTCGTCGGCTCCACCACCGCGGTCTACCAGACCCGCGAGGCCATTTTCCTCCTGGTGGTGATCATCGCCATGGGACTGGGCGCCTACGAGATGGAGACGGATGAGACAAGACCGGCCGCCTGAGCTTTCCGTAATAATTGTCAGCTACAAGGTCCGCCGGCTGCTGCTGGGCTGCCTGGCCACCTTGGAGGCGGCCTGCCGCGGGCTGGACCACGAGATCATCGTGGTGGACAACGCCTCGGGCGACGGGACGGTCGACGTTGTACGTGAGACGTATCCGCGTATTAACGTACTGGCGAATAGTGAGAACGCGGGGTTCGCCAAGGCCAACAACCAGGCGTACGCCATCAGCCGGGGCGGGTTCGTCCTGATGCTGAACCCGGACACGGCCGTCAGGCCCGATGCGGTGCGGAACGTGCTGGACTTCATGAAAAGGACACCGGACGCCGGGCTGGCCGGCTGCCGCCAGATGGGGGTGGACAACCGGCCCCAGCGCTCCATCCGCGCCTTTCACACCGTGGGCGGAAACCTGCTGGCCGCCCTGGGGCTGGGGCGGCTGCTGCCCGGGGCCAGGGAGGCCGATTACTACCGGAGGGAGCCGTTCCCCATCGGCTATCCCTCCGGCGCCTTCATGATGGCGCGGCGGGCGGCGGTGGCCGAGCCCCGGCTGCTGAACGAAAAATACTACATGTATTCCGAAGAGCCGGACCTGGCCCTCAGGCTGAGGCGGCGGGGCTGGCGGGCCTACTTCGTGCCCTCGGCCGAGATCATCCACTTCGGCGGCCAAAGCACCAGGCAGGCCTCGCTGGAGAACTTCCTGCTGCTCCAGCGCAGCCAGCTGATGTTCTACCGGATCCACTATCCCGGTCCCTACGCCGTCCTGCTGCAGCTGAGCTGGGGGGCCATACTCCTCAGCACCTGGCTGGGGTCGAAGCTCATGGAGCTCAGGGGCGGCTGCCCGGAGCGCACCCGGCTGTTCGGCCGGGCGGTGCGCGCCTTTCCCGGTCTGATGAAGAAAGCATGGAGGTCGTAAAATGGGCACCATGGAAAAGGTCTGGCGGACGGCCCGGACGCGGCCGTATTACCTGGCCGGCTACGCCTGGGAAACGGCCCTGTTCGCCTTCAACCGCCTGGCCGCCCCGCTGGCGGCCGGTCCCAACGTCCGGCTGGGGCGGGACTTCCACCTCAAGTGCCCCTCCTGCTTCAAGGCCGAGCGGCCGGGGGCGTTCATAGAGGTGGGCGACCACTTCACCGGCTACTCCAAGTGCTCGGTGGCCGCCTGGGGACGGGGCCGGATAACCATCGGCGACTACTGCAACATCGGCAGCCTCACCCAGATCGACTGCCGGGATTCCATCACCATCGGCAGTCACGTGCTCATCTCCTGGGAGGTGATGATCGCCGACTTCAACCCCCACCCCACCGACCCGGCCGAGCGCCGGCTGGAGATGGAGCACTCCAAGCGCCAGCTGCTGCCCCGCTTCGACCGGGGACGGCCGGCGGCCGAGTACCAGCCGGTTTTCCATACGGCGCCGGTGGCCGTCGGGGACGACGTCTGGATAGGCGCCCGGGCCATCATCCTCAAGGGGGTGACCGTCGGGCAGGGGTCGATCGTCGCGGCCGGCTCGGTGGTGGCCCGGGACGTGGCGCCGTATACGGTGGTGGCCGGCAACCCGGCGGTCAAGGTGAAGGATATCCAGCGTAAATGATTATCGCATCCGTTCAGGTAGAATCGGATCGCTTAAAAAACCAGACTGCTTGTCCCCTCTGTCNNAGAGGGGGCGGGCCTGCACTGAAATTGGCGACCTGCCTTACGCCTGAAGTGGGTGTGTAATAGTATTTAGGAAACCCTGGCAAAAGCCAGGAAAGCAACGGCACACCCCAATATCCCCTCTCTAGAGGGGACAGGCTCAAAGGTCGTCGGTTTTCTTAGCGAAGTCTCCGGCTTAAAATACTCACCCATGATTTTCATCAGATGCTCCAGGGCCACGACATAGTCTGCTTCTCCAACGACTGGCGCCAGGCCAGGGTGGACCGGCACCACATCATGGAGATACTGGCCCGGCACAACCGGATTCTCTGGATCAACTCCATCGGGCTGCGGAGGCCGATGGCCTCGCGCTCCGACCTGGGCAAGGCTTTCAGAAAGCTGGCCTGGTTCCTCAGGGGCATGGAGCGGGTCCGGGAGAACATCTGGGTTGTCTCGCCGCTGGCCCTGCCGTTCCACGGCCACCGTACGGCGGATCGGATCAACCGGGCCCTGCTGGTGCTTCAGCTTCGGCTCCACATGCGCCGGCTCGGCTTCCGCCGCCCGATACTCTGGACATTTTTGCCCAACGTGGCCGGGGTGGTGGGGAGGCTGGGCGAGAAGCTCTCGCTGTACTCGCTGACCGACGACTTCCCCGAGTTCACCGGAGTGGACCGCGAGGGGATAGCCCGGCAGGAACGGGAGCTGATGGAGCGCTGCGACCTGACCGTGGCCTCGGCCCAAAGGCTGGCGGAGAAGAAGCGCCTGCCCGGGAAAAGCATCCCGGTGGTGCCGCACGGGGTGCAGTTCTCCCACTTCGCCCGGGCGCTGTCCATGGGCCGGAAGGATTGGCCGGCCGACATCAGGGACGTGCCCCATCCGATAGTGGGTTTCTTCGGTGAGATCAGCGACTGGATAGACACGGCGGCCATGGCCGGCATCGCCCGGGCCAGGCCCGACTGGTCGCTGGTGTTGCTGGGGCGGCTGGCGCCCGAGGCCGGGGAGATGGACGGCCTCCTGGGCCTGCCCAACGTCCACTGGCTGGGCCAGAAGGATTTCCAAACGCTGCCGGCCTACTGCGCCGCCTTCGACGCCGCCCTGATCCCGATGAAGGTCAACGAGCTGACCCTTAGCGTCAACCCGCTCAAGCTGCGGGAGTACCTGGCGGCCGGGGTGCCGGTGGTCTCGGCCCCGCTGCCCGAGGTCAAACAATACTCGGACGCGATCCGCTTGGCTTCGACCGTCGAGGAATACGTGAGGGAGATAGGCTCCCTGCTCAATCTCGACCGCCGGGCCCTGTCCCCCAGGCTGAGCGCCCGGGTGGCCGGGGAGGGCTGGGAGGCCAGGGTGGAGGAGCTCTCGGGCCTGATAGAGGGCAGGCTGGCGGTGAAGGTCCGCGTCGGATGAAGCAGGCGCTACTGGTTCTCCTGGGGTCGCTGGCCTTATACACGGCCGTCCAAGTGGCCGGGAACGTGGTCGAGAGACGCACGGTGCCGGTCGACTTCAACCGGCGCTACCTGCCGATCGCCCGGGGGATACTGGAGCGGGGCGATTTCCTGCTGGACGGCCGAGCGCCGTCGCCGCCGGCCTACCCCCTGGCCCTGGCCGGGATGCTCAAGTTCCTGCCGGACGCGCGGAAGGCGGCGGCGGCCATAAACGCCCTGGCCATGGCCCTGCTGGCCCTGCTGTTCCACGCCCTGGTGAGGCGGAAGCTGGGCGGAAGGATCGCGCTTTTGGCCTCACTGGTATGGATCACCTATCCCTTCGGTCTCTACCTGGCGATGCAGCCGGGGCCGGAGCCGCTCTACCTGCTGGCCTTGCTGCTGGCGGCCTGGAGCGCGCTGGAGGCCGGGGAAGCACGGCCGATGGCCGCCCTGGCCGCGGGGGTGGCCGGGGCCCTGCCGATGCTGGTCAAGCCCATGGCGCTTTTTTTTCCGTTGGTCCTTCTAGTTTTCCTTATGGTTGCATGGACGCGAAGAAGAGTACCCTTGACTTGTTTCGCGTTATCGTGTTCACTGTTCGTTGTTGGGTTGTTAACTGCCGTTTTGCCGTGGGAGGCCTATCTCTGGCATGGGACCGGGAGGCTGATCCCGGCGGCCGAGACGGGCGGCGCCTCGGTACTGGACGGATGGACCTTCGGGCTCAAGGCCGGGGCGGGGGGGGACAAGGCTCGCCTTCCGGAAGATGTTAAGACCTTCATGAAAGATGTTGAGAAGGTGAGCCAGGGGAGGGGGAGCGGGGAGGTCTTAAGCGCTCTACGTAAAGCGGCAAATGACGATCCCGGGGCGTTCCTCAAGCTCCTGCTGATCAAGGCCGGGAGATGCTGGTTCGGCACGGACGAGATGTGGCACGAGGGGAAAACGCTTGCCATACAGGCCTTCTATCTGCTATTATCAGTAATCGGGGCCGTGGCCTGGTGGCGCCGGGGAAGGCCTGGGCAGGGCCTGGTCCTGATGCTCCTGATCCTGCTCCTGTACCACTGGGGGGCGGCCACTGCGGCGTTGTCCATCCTGCGCTACATGGTGCCGGCGGGGTTCCTGATGGCGGTGATGGGNNGCTTGACAAAAGGACTTAAATCCTTTATAATGGATTCATGTCCATTGTAACAAACACAAGGAATGTAGGGGGCTTCTGGGAGACCAGCCTGCAGCGAGTCCTGATGTTCCTGGCCGGGAACCCGGAGGCTGAGTTCTACGACCGGGAGGTTTCCGCCAAATCCGGCATCAGCCGGAGCGCGGCCAACTATGCCCTGCGTCGCCTGGCCGCCCTGGGGTGGGTCTCCGCCGAGAAGAAGGGGCGCATGGTTTTCTACCGGGCCTCGCTGGAGAACCCCGTCATACGCCAGATCAAGGTGCTCGACACTGTCATCAGGCTCAAGCCCGGAATCGCCAGGCTGGCGCCGCTGGCAGAGCGGATAACGCTCTACGGCAGCGCGGCCGAGGGCCGGGACCTTCCGGACAGCGACATCGACCTGCTGGTCCTCAGCAACCGGCCGGAAGAGGCCAGGAAGCGGGCGTCCGGATTTCCCCGGAAATGCCAGGTCCTGGTGCATGAGCCGGTCGCATGGGCCGGTCTGGCAAAACAGAAGCCGGTTTTCTTCAACGAGGTCGAGCGGGGGATCGTCCTGTGGCGGCGGTGAACCCGGAGTTCGATGACTGTCTGAAAAGAGGCCGAATCAGACGCTTTCCCGGCGGTACGGAGCTGGCCGGACAGGAGCTTGATCAGGCCGGGGAGGACCTGTCGACGGCCAGGGGCAGCCGGGCGGCGGGAAATCATAAATGGGCCACCATTCAGGCCTACTACGCCATGTTCCACACCGCCCGGGCGCTGCTGTACCGTGCCGGATACAGGGAACGAAGCCACTATTGCCTGCAGGCGGCCGTCAGGGAGATATACGTGTCATCCCGGCGACTCGAGGCGCGGTTCCTTGAATCGCTGCAGCTGGCCAAGATGCTCAGGGAGAACGCCGATTACTACGGGCGCTTCAGCGCCGACGGGGCTGAAAGGCTTCTGGGCGAGGCGGAAGCCTTCATCGCTGCAGCAAGGGGATTGATCACAGAATGAAGGATTGGATCAGGCCGCCTATCGGGGTAAAAAAGAAGCAAAACATACTTTACTTTATATTGAATAAATTGTAAACAGTATCAATCAGAATAACGGAACCGAAGATATAACCGCCCTTGCTCGACAGTGGTTTTTATGGATAAAAACGAGCAGAAACCAATA
>DHHE01000088.1:0-3032 GCA_002403115.1 bacterium UBP2_UBA4780
GGTGATTTCCCGGGCCCTCGAGGCCGGGGTGGAGTACATAGTCAACGTGGGCTACGACCTGGAGAACAGCCGGAAATCGGTGGAACTGGCCGCAAAGTACGACTGTTGCTACGCGGCGGCGGGCATCCATCCCCACGACGCCAAGGAGGTTGACGACCGGGCCCTGGCCGAGCTGGAGTCCCTGGCCAGGGAGAGCAAGGTGGCGGCCCTGGGAGAGATCGGCCTCGACTTCTACCGGGACCGGTCGCCGCGGGATGCCCAGAAGGCCGCCTTCAGGCGGCAGCTGGAGCTGGCCGAAAAGCTGGGCCTCCCGGTCATCGTCCACGACCGCGACGCGCACGCCGAGACCATGGAGATACTCGATCAGGTTAAGCCGAAGAAAGCGGTGCTCCACTGCTTTGCCGGGGACGCGGCCATGGCCCGGGAGGTCGTGGGGCGCGGCTGGCTGGTGTCGGTGGCCGGGCCGGTGACCTACCGGAACTCAAAGCACCTCCCCGAGGCAGTCAAAGCCGTATCGGCCGAGGGCCTGATGCTGGAGACCGACTGCCCCTACCTGCCGCCCGAGCCGCACCGTGGGGCTCGCAGCGAGCCGGCCCACCTACCGCTGATCGCCCAAAGAGTTTCGGAGCTCCTCTTGCCCCTGACATACCAGGACATCTGCCGGGTAACCACGGTCAACGCCAAGGCATTCTTCGGAATCGGGCAAATCGACCCGGCGGCCATCGCCTATCCCATCCGCAGCTCCCTCTACCTGAACCTGACCAACCGCTGCACCAACGCCTGCACCTTCTGCATCCGGCAGAAAACCGACTTCATCAAGGGACACAACCTGAGGCTGAATCGGGAGCCGGGTTTTGGCGAGGTAATCTCGGCCATCGGCGATCCGACTCGTTACCAGGAAGTAGTCTTCTGCGGCTACGGCGAGCCGCTTTTAAGGCTGGAGCTGGTGGTCCAGGTGGCCAAGTGGCTCAAGGAGCGCGGGGCCAGTGTGCGGCTGAACACCAATGGCCAGGGAAACCTGATCCACGGCCGGAACATCGTTCCGGAGCTCAAGGGGCTCGTCGACGAGGCCTCGGTCAGCCTGAACGCACACGACCGGGAAACCTACGGCCGGATATGCCCCAGCCAATACGGCGACAGGGCATACGGCGAGGTCATCTCTTTCATCTCCGAATGCAAGAAGGCCGGGATCAAAACGGCCTTCACCGTGCTGGACATGCCGGGGGTGGACCTGGCGGCCTGCCGGGAGCTGGCCAAGTCGCTGGGCGTCGGCATCAGGGTCCGCCACTACGACGTGGTGGGATGAATCTAACTGGAAAGATCGTAAAGGAGCAAAATGACCAAGGGGAAGAGGATCATCGTGCTTACCGCCGCCTTTCTACTGGTGGCGATCGCGGCCGCGACCTTTGGCGCCTGGTTCGGATACGGCCGGGCCCGCGGCTACTTCGGCAGCCACTGGTTGGACGAGCAGAGCAATGACATCAGGTCCAGGCTGGCCCTCCTGGGCTATCTGAGATCGGGTGAAACCGCCACCCCTCGACCAAGCTCGGTGCAGGCGGCGGTCGAGTTGCTGGAGGATCAGATGTACGACGACGTCATCTCTCTTTCGCCGGACCGGTTCATCGACCGGCGGACCAAGGACAACATCAACCAGACGCTGTCCGAGGTGCGGGCCTACCGGTCAGCATGGGGAGCAAACACAAGGCGTCCGATGCACGACAGGATGGTCGAGAAAGCCCTCTCCCTGCCGCCGTACTGAGCCGGACGCTCCAAGTTCCCTTCCTTCCAGCAAAAGAGGCGAACCTGTTGGCGAGATCCTCAACCGGCCACAAACTGATCGTCGAGCTGGGCAGCCGGGAATCGCTCGATCCTCTCTTGTGCGGCTCCAAGGCCGCCAACCTGGCCAGGCTCAGGCGCGCCGGGTTCCCGGTGCCGCCGGGCTTCGTCATCACCACCGAAGCCAGGCGGACGGATCCGGTTCCCTCAGCCGAAATTGAGCGCGCCTACCGGAAGATCTCCCTCGACAAAACCAAGTCGGCGGTCCGCTCCTCGGCCACGGCCGAGGACCTGCCCGGGCTCTCCTTCGCCGGACAATACGATTCCTTCCTGAACATATCTTCGCTTGATGAACTCATGGCCGCTATCGGCAGGTGCCGGAACAGCCTAAACTCGGAAAGGGCCCAGGCCTACCTGCGCAGGAGCGGCCTGGCGCCGGAATCGGCGGAAATGGCGGTGGTGGTACAGCAGATGATACCGGCCGACGTCTCCGGAGTCATCTTCACAGCCAATCCCCTTAATGGACTGCGGTGCCAATTGCTGGTCAACGCGGTCCGGGGGACCGGGGAGGCCATGGTCTCGGGAAAGACACAGCCGGTGCAGGTGGTCATAGAAAAGTCCGGACTGGCGACGTCCGCCGGACAAGCCTCACTGCTCAGCGCCCGTATGGAGAAAGATCTGGCGAAAACAGCCGTCAGGATAGAGCGGTTTTTCGGCGGACCGCAGGACGTCGAGTTCGCCTTCGCCGGAGACAGGCTCCATGTTCTCCAAGCCAGGCCGGCAACGGCGCTGCCCGAGCCGAAACTGCCGTACCCGGTCATCTGGGGCAATCGAACCAACCGGAAGATTCTGGACCGGGCCACGATCTTCTGGTCCAACTGGAACACCAGGGAGAACATGCCCTACCCGCTCAAGCCCATGAGCTGGTCCTTCCTCAACGACCTGCTTTTCCCGGCCATCTTCAGGGTGATGTTCGGCACCAGGCCGGGCTCGCCGCTCTACCGGCACAGCTTCGTCATAGACCTGGTGAACGGCCGGGCCTACTGGAACATGAACCGGCTGTACGGCCATCCTTTCTTCGGCGCCATGCTCGGGCCGATCATAAAGCACATCGACAACGAGGCCGGCAGACTTTTTAACGGCCTATTGCGCGGCGGGCGGCTGGTTCCCCAAAAACCCAGGATATCCTCCCTGAGGCTGGCCTGGGAATGGCTGGTGGCCCTCAAGACCTGGGCCGGCTTTCCCTGGTTCACCGG
>DHHE01000088.1:3163-4846 GCA_002403115.1 bacterium UBP2_UBA4780
CTGGCCTCGCGTTGGAAGGACCTGAACCTGGACCTTCTGTTGGCCGGCATCCCAGGCAATAAAACCACCGAGGGAGCACTGGAGCTCTTCCGTCTCTCGGAGATGCCGCCCGAGGTCCGCGAGGTGTTCGTCCGTTGGCCGGGCAAGGATTTCCGCGTGTTGGAGGCGGATCTGGGGGCCGGCACCCAAGGCAGGGAATACCTGGGCAGGGTCGGCTCGTTCCTTGACAGGCACGGGCACCGGGGGCTGAAGGACCTGGACTTCGGCTATCCTTCCTGGGGCGAGGACCGGACCTACGTCTACCAGATGATCAAGGGCTATCTGGCCTTCGGCTCCGGAGAGAAGAACCCTATCCAGAATTACGAGGAATCGAAGCAGCGGCGGCTGGCGCTGACGGCCGAGATCGAACGCCGGCTGTCCCGCAATTTTTTGGGATCGCTCAAGGCGAGTCTGTTCCGTTTCGGCCTGAAGCTGGCCCAGGACCATTTCCCCCTGCGTGAGAACGAGAAGTACTACGGTCTGCGCTGCTATCCCGGCAGCCGGCGCATCGTGCTGGAGATAGGCCGCCGATACGCGGCGGCCGGTCTGCTGGAGGCCGCCGCCGACATCTTCTTTCTGACCGTACCCGAGGTTGAGGAAATGGAACTATCAACAGCAGAGAGCGCAAAGGACGTCCGAGATAAGGTAAAGGAACGCAAGCTCGAGTGGAAAGCGCAGATCGATGCCCGGCCGCCGTTCGTGGTCCGCAGCGACGGGCTGGGAACCGAACCCGCAGAGGAAAGAGAAGCGGAGCCGGGCGTTCTCCGCGGGGTGCCGGCCTCACCCGGGGTCGTCAAGGGAAAAGCCCGGCTCATCCAGGAGCCATCAGAGGCGTACAGATTCCAGAAAGGCGAAATACTGGTCGCCCCCTATACCGAGCCGGGCTGGGCCCCGCTCTTTTTGCTGGCCAAGGCGATGGTGATGGAGGTGGGCGGCGCGGTCTGCCACGGGGCCATCGTGGCCCGGGAGTACGGCATCCCGGCGGTGGTGGGGGCCAGGGGGGCTATGTCCTCGATAAAGGACGGGCAGATTATAACGGTGGACGGGACCAGCGGCGAGGTGCGGTTAGATCCAGAGGTTTCGAGGATTGTTCTAAAAGGCAAAAGAGTCGTATTGCGACCACCGAGTCTCGAAGACCTGCCCTACATCCGCTCCCTTTGGGCCGACCCTGCAACCATGAAGGATGTCGGGGGCGTGGTGCTGCGCACCGAGGAGCAGATGCATGCCTGGTTCCGCCGCATGGTCGACCCCGGGTCGGACACCGACTCGTATTTTTTGATAGTGCCGAAAAACGGTGCGCCGGCGGGCGAGGCCAGCTTCCACCGCTATGACCACAGAACCAAGACCGCCGAGCTCAACGTCAAGGTCCAGGCCAGGCACCGGGGACGGGGCTACGGTCCGGAGTCTGTGAGGCTGCTGCTCGGTCACTTCTTTGGCGAGTTCGGCGGAGAGGCCATGGAGGACCCGGTGGCATCCGGGAACGCCGGTGGGCAGCGAATGCTGGAGCGGCTGGGTTTCAGGCGTGGGGGCACGGCCGACGGGGCCGTTGTTCTCCTGATGGACAAGGAGTCTTTTTTCGCATCGGGCAAGAAGCGCGAAGGCTGAGTAATGGCCGCTTATCGGATGAAAGTGCTCTGGAACGCG
>DHHE01000156.1:0-4569 GCA_002403115.1 bacterium UBP2_UBA4780
CCGAGTCCGAGGTCGAGGTCAGGACGGCCAGGTAGGGGCCGGCAGCCCCTGAATTTCGGCAACTCCGCCGCCAGGAGGACAAATGAAGCCGGGCTTTAAGGCCCGGCTTCATCCTTTTGCTGCTGGACGGTCTCAGCGCAGCAACAGCGCCTTGGCGGTGGAATGGTACTCACCAGAGGATAGCCTGAAGACATAAACGCCGTTGGCCGCCTGCCGCCCCCGGCCGTCGCGGCCGTCCCAGGACACCAGGTAGCGGTCGGGGGTCTGGGGCCCGTCCACCAGCCGCCGCACCTCCTGGCCCAGGATGTTGTAAACCGAAAGCACGGTGTGTCCGGCCCTGGCCAGGGTGTAGCCCACCGAGACGCTGCCCGGGCCGGGGTTGGGGAAGGGCCGTCCCAGCCGGTATACCAGCGCCTCCGTTGGCCAGGGGGCGACCGACACCGGTCCGTAGATTGTCCTGGCGCCCGACAGGCCGACCTCGGCCAGCCGGTAATAGAGCGTGCCGGTCCCCGGGGCGGCGTCGGTGAACTCGTAATCGTGCGGCTCCAGGGTGGTGCCGTGGCCTTCAAGGTTCCCGATGACGGCGTATTCCCCGCCGGGCTGGGGCGAGCGGCCGATCTCCCACTGGTAGCATTCGGTCTCGCTCTCGGTCCGCCAGGCCAGCCTGACCTTTCCGGGGAGCGCCTCGGCCGTGAAGGAGGCCAGGTGCACCGCCAGCGGGTTGGCGTTGGACGAACCGGCCTCGATGGACAGCAGGCCGGGATCGGGCGAGGCCTTGGACGAGCCGCCTAACAGCGTGGCCACCACCCGGACGGTGTCGTAGGTTCCGGTGTTCAGCCCGGTGAGGTTCACGGTGACGTGCTCAGCCTGGCTTTGGAAGCCGGCCGAATTGCCTGTCAGATGGCCATCGGGTATCAGCGCCCAAGCGCCGCCGTCCTGGTACTGCACCTGGATCCGGACCGAGTCGGCGGCCGATTTCTTGCGGCAGTGGATGTAGCCCCAGTTGGAGCGCGGGTAGGTGGCGGCCAGGTCGTCGTAGGCCGCCGGGAGCGTCGTCAGTGTTCCCGATCCCAACAGGACATCGTGGGTGCCGGAGACCAGGACGTTGTCCACCGCACCCGCATATCCCCAACCGCCGTTCCCATCGTCGTAGCGCCAGCGGGACTGCAAGCTGTCGGCGGGCAGATGAGCGACCAGGTCCACGACGGCCGTCCCGCTCACCGAAGAACCCTTGTAGATGTTCTTGGTGGTCCAGCTGCTCCAG
Organism: bacterium UBP2_UBA4780; assembly: GCA_002403115.1. Lineage (GTDB taxonomy): Bacteria > Edwardsbacteria > AC1 > AC1 > EtOH8 > UBA8901. The sequence goes on from DHHE01000156.1 coordinate 1,265, forward strand.
ACGCCGCCCGAGGCGAACCGAACCTGAACGTAGAGGGATTCCGAGGCCGAGCTGTAGTCGCGATACCCGTAACCGTAGGTCAGGTTAAGGCTGGTGGTGCCGCCGGTCAGGTCGATCACCGGGCTGGCCAGGTCCTCGATGGTGGCCGGGCTGCCGCTGCCGGCGTCATCGTCGTTGTAGTAGGCGTAGCCGGTGCCGAAGCTCGGAGGCGTGTAGGTGCTTAAGTCGCTGCAGGTACCCACCGTCCAGTAATAGGAATCCGCAGGAGACTGGTTCTGCACGGCGGACCAACCGGAGGGCATGCTCCCGGCCTCGAAGCCCTCGGACAGCAGGGTGTCGGTCACCTGGTCGGTGGCCAGCCCGACGGTGTCGCCGGAGATGACCAAGCCGGAGCGCTCGTCCTGGGCGAACTGGGCGGCCCTCGCCTGGTACCAGGAACAGGAGCTGGAGGGCATGCCCGTCTCGACGGCGAAGCAGCGGGCCGGGCCGTAGGGCCCCCACTTGCCCGAGCCGGAGGGATCCGTCCCCTTGACCTTCCACCAGTAGACCCGGCCGCTGAGAAGGTCGAAGGGGAAGGTGAAGGAGGCCTGGGCCCCGCTGGCGTAGGTTGCCGTTGTCGCGCTGTCCGGGGCGGGGAAGCCCGGCAGCGTGTCCCAGAGAACCCGGTACTGGATGGCGTCGTCCTGGGGATCGGTGGCCGAGAAGGTGAGGGACGGCCTGGCGTCCGGCACCCGGGCGCAGTGGAACAGCCTGAGCACGGATGGCGCCGCCGGGGCGTCGCTGGAGACCAGTGCCTGGCCCAGGTAGGGCAGGTAGTTGTGCTTGGAGACGGTCACCCACATGGTGTCGTCGTCGACCGTGGGGCTGGCCGGCAGGGTGATGCTGCCCGAGGCGTCGGTATACCCGGACAGGTGCATGGAGGGCTCGGCCTTGCACCACAGGCAGACCAGGGCGTTCTGGACGGGCACGGCCCCGTCGGCGACAAGGACGGCAAAGGACCCGGCCTCCTTCTGGACGTAGGGGTCGTGGGTGACGGTCAGCGTCCGGGGCTCGGCGGTCCAGAAGTCCATGGCCGGGTCGTTCATCACGTGGTAGGCCTCGAAGTAGTATCGCTTGCGCGTGGTGCCGGTGTGGTTCTCGATCCAGTACAGGGCGTGCTGGGTGAACCGGCCCGGCTCCGGCATCTTCAGGCCCGGCGTCCCCGGGACGCTGTCGTAGACGGCATCGAAGTACCTCCTCTGAAGCCAGTCGTCCTCGTCCCAGTAGGTGGAGGGTACCGAGCCGAAGTAGGAGACGCCGCCCTTGTTCTGGAGCTTGGGCCAGGTCTCGCCGAAGCAGTCCGACGAGTACTGGTAGTCGTTGGCCAGACAGCAGTGCCCGGCGGCGAAGGTGTACATGTCCTGGTTGGTGAGGTCGCCGTCAAGCTGGCTGGCGTACCAGTAGGGGCTGGTGCACCAGCATGTCTGGCCGCCGTGGGCGGTGTAGATGGTCCAGGCCCGGCCGTTGTTGACCCTGGAGACTATCCTGGCCTTGCCCTCGCTGGAGCCCAGGATCAGGGTGTCCACCGTGGTGTATCCCTCCCGGGCCAGGATCTGCCGGCAGTACTCGCCGGTGGCGATGCCCAGCCACTGGTAGGAGCCGTCGTAGCCGGCGACCAGGCAGGCCCTCCTGAGCCAGGCGGAGCCGGCCGCCCCGAAGTCGCCCTTCTCGTACTTGATGAGCTTGTCCACAGCGTTGCCGGCCTCGGCCGAGGTCTTCACCGAGATCCTGGCGCTGAACAGGTCGGGCAGGTAGCCGCTCTCGTCGCACTCGGCGTAGTAGAGGTCGGTCTGGTCGCCCGAGGAGGAGCCGGTGGCCGAGGCCGGCAGGGCGTCGCCGCCCGAGGCGTTGGGGTCCCCGATGAGGACCACGTAGGTGGCCCGGGGCGAGCGCAGGCGGATGGAGTCGTTCAGCCGGGCGGCGGTCCAGCCGCCGGCGTCGTTGATGCGCACCTTGTAGCCCTTGCGCGCCTTCCAGTCGGCCAGGCGCTGGGCGGCGGCCGCGAAGCTGGGGCCGTGGAAGATGTCGTAGCGGCAGGGCAGGGCCACCGGGGCCTTGATGTCGCCCTGGTCGTAGTTGACCGTCATCCGGCGGATCATCTCCTCGAAATGGGGCGAGTAGTGCTCCATGATCCCGGCCCTGGTGGCGGCCGGGTCGCCGCCCTTGAAGTCCACCCGGGCCCTGAGGCTCCGGTAATAGCGGATCCTACCAGAGGCCGGATTGTACTGCACCGGGTAGAGGGCCACGGTCACCAGCCGGTGGCCGCGGGCCAGCCCGGCCCGGGGCGAGTTGTCGATGACCTCGGCCAGCGGGCCGGGGTAGTAGGAGTCGGCACGGTAGACGTCCCGGTCCAGCACGAACCTGGGGCGGGAGCCGGCCAGCTTCGGCACCGGCTCCAGGGCGGGCACGATGCGGTTGGCCAGGCCCCAGTCACCCAGGCCCGCCTCGGAGTAGCCGGCCTCCGAGACGGTGACGGTGACCGTTGCCCCCAGGGGCACGTCCAGCACGGCGGTGATCATCGGCATCCGGGGGCTGCCGATCCGGCCGGTGTGGGCGAAGCCGGGTATGGTCAGCAGGTCGAAGCGCTCGGACTCGGTGCCGACCGCCCCGGCGGGGACGGTCATGCGTTCCAGTCCCGGCAAAACGGCCCGCAAGGTGACGCCGCGTGGGTCCGCCTCCAGGGCCTCGACCGTGGCCTTGGCCGGGGATCCGGAGGAGACCGTTATCCAGGAAGCGCCGCCGTCACCAAGGCAGAGCCCCGCCGGTAAAAGTAGGACCGGCAGGAGGGCCATAGGTCTTATGGGGAAACGCATGATCGTTACCTTTCTGCGATGGGGTATGAAAACAGTATAGCATAAATATGGGCGGAGGCGCCATATAAAAAGCAAGCATTTTTAGTGCCAGGCAGCGGCGCGGGGCCGCAAGGGGAAACAGGCCAAGGGGTAGCGGCTCAGGGCAGAAACGCGCGCGAGGAGCACTCGGTAAAAGATTTTGCGCGCTGGTGCAATTTTGTCCCAAGAGGTCAGGCGCCGGGCCGCGGGAATCGGGGCAAAATCGCCGAAAAAATCCCTTGATTTCGCGGGGCGACCGGTGTATGCTTAATGGAGGGAATCCCTTGACCCAAGCGGACAGGACATCGGACGTTTGGCTTTCTCTTCAATCTGTCACCCTGAGGCTTTTTGGGTCATGGTTCGACGAGCTCACCATGACCTGGAGTCACCCTGAGTATGGCGTCGAAGCCTGGCGAGCCGAATGGGTGACGACTA
>DHHE01000156.1:4650-5303 GCA_002403115.1 bacterium UBP2_UBA4780
ACCATGACCTGGAAGTCACCCTGAGCAGGGCACCACGCCCGGCGGAGCCTGCCCTGAGCATGGCAAGCATGCCTTGCTTATGAAGGGCCGAACGGGTGACATGAAGCGTCATCCCCTTCGAAAGCGGGGAGAGGAGCAGTCCTCAGGGCGGCGCTTCAACCTGTAGGGCAGGAAAGGAATCTCAGGATGACAGAGGAACCAGATCCTGTCACCCTGAGTACGGCTGCATGCCCGACAAGCCGAACGGGTGACGACCAGCGTCATCCTTCAGTTAGCGGGGCGAGGAGAGACCTCAGGATGACAAGAATGTTCAGTAAAAATACAGCGGGGAGACTCGCCATGAAGCATATCGCGCTTTTATCGGTTTTGGCGATAGCCATAGCCGCGCAACTTGCCGCTCAGACGCCCGGGCACGCCAAAACCTCCGCCGCCATCCTGCCGCTGGAGGCGGCCGGGGCCGATCCCGTCATGACCCTGAACCTGTCGGGCCGCCTGCGCCACGAGCTGATCCAGACCGGCGCCTTCGACATGATGGAGCGGGAGAAGATGCAGGAGATCCTCAAAGAACAGGGTTTCCAGCAGTCGGGCGCCTGCAACACCAACGCCTGCATCGTGGAGGTGGGGCAGATGATCGGGGTGGAGAAGATGGTGGC
>DHHE01000156.1:5490-8233 GCA_002403115.1 bacterium UBP2_UBA4780
GGCCGGGGGCACGGCGGCCTTGCTGATGGGAGGCGGCAGCACGACGACCGACGAGAACCCGACGGACAACACCCTGCCCCTGCCCCCGAACCCGCCGCAGGCGCCGGGGTTTCTACCTCACCCCTGACCCCTCTCCTGGCCACTTCGACGGGTTCGGCAAGCTCACCGCAAGCAGGCTCAGTGCAAGCCTAGGAGAGGGGCAGGGTGAGGTCAGTAACTGGTAACTGAGGAGCTGATGACATGAAAGTAAATATAGCACTAATCGCGGCCCTGCTGGCCCTGGCCGGGACGGCGCCGGGGCAGGTGGACACGGTGTGGACGCGCGCCTACAACGGCCCGGCCGGCCAGACCGACAAGGCCTACGGCTGCGCGCTTGGCGGATCGGGCTACCTGTACGTGGTCGGTTCCTCCCAGGTGAGCTTTGACGACTTCATGACGGTCAAGTACAATGTAGCCACCGGGGACACCGTCTGGACCAGAAGCTACGACGGCCCGAGCCACACCTTCGACGCGGCCTACGACTGCGCGGCCGACCACCTGGGCAACCTCTACGTCACCGGCTCTTCGACCGCTACCAATAACGACTATCTCACCATCAAGTACAACGCGGCCACCGGCGACACGGTCTGGACGGCGCGCTACAATGGGTACGACAACAACTACGACGCGGCCTTCGGATGCGCGGTGGACGCCGCCGGCAACCTGTTCGTGGCCGGGTACTCCTACGGATCCATGAACTCGGACGCCCTCGCCATCCGCTACGACCCGGCCACCGGGGACACCGTCTGGGTGGCCCGCTACCCCACGCCCGGGGGGTATTACTCGCACGCGGTGGACTGCGCGGTGGACGCGTCGGGCAACCTTTACGCGGTGGGGTGGTACTCCCAGACCGGCGGCCTGCCCGACTACCTGGTGATAAAGTACCATCCGGCCACCGGCGACACCATCTGGACCAGGCGGTGGAACGCCAGCGTCCCCAACTACTGCTACGGGCTGGCCTGCGCCGTGGACCGGCAGGGATTCCTGTACGTCACCGGGTACCAGTCGCCGGACACCGGGACCTACCACTACCGGACCATCAAGTACGACTGCGCCACCGGCGACACCGTGTGGTCCAGCCTCTACCCCGGCACCGGGAACAACTGGGACAAGTTCCGGGCCGGCTGCGCCGTGGACACCATGGGCGGCCTGTACGTCCACTGGTCGTCCTACAACGGGACGGACCATGACTACCTGACGGTGAAATACAACGCCCTAACCGGGGACACGGTCTGGTCGCGCCGGGTGGAGAGGGTAGGAGAGGACCTGGCCGGCGCCTGCGTTTCGGACGGGGCCTACGACCTGTACGTCACCGGGGGCTCTGGCGACTACGGGGTCACCGACTTCTACACCATTAAATACCGACAGCAGCCCGACAGCAGCCTTGTGGCCCACTACCTGTTCAACGGCAATGCCCGGGACACCAGCGGGCATGGGAACCATGGGACACTTCACAACGGAGTGGCCCTTACCACCGACCGTTTCGGGCAATCGGACAATGCATACTTCTTTGATGGTATTGATGATTATATTGCTGTTGCCGATACAGCGTCACTCGATATGACTACAGCAATTACAATTTCTGCCTGGATTAGACCTGATACATGCCCACAACCAAATGATGACTCAAGGATTATTGGCAAGGGTGTACAAGACGCCCCTAGTTATGACATTTTTTTATACAAGTATCCGGCACCCGGTGGACTTCAGTTTATGTATCAATATGGAGCCAGTAACTATGAAGTCGTAAAAGAGTCATGGTTGACAACGGATAAAGTTGGTAAATGGTTCAATATAGTTGGTGTTTATAATGGTGCAGCAGGCACTTTAGAGCTTTACTCCGATGGTGTTAATGTTGCTTTTGAAGGCGGCATGACTTCTAGCCTGCAAGTTAATGATAGTTTACTGACTATCGGTAGTTCTAAATTATATACGGGTTTGTATGAATGTAGCTTTAAAGGGGCAATTGACGACATCCGTATCTACAACCGGGCGCTTTCCGGCGCCGAAATACTGGCCATCTACAACGCTGAAAAGCCTTTTACCCTCCAGCCTCCCCAGCTCATCTACCCGCCCGACAACCATTTCGCCAGCACCGCCATAAACTTCCTCTGGCGCGGCGTCGATTCCGCGGCGTCATACCGGTTCCAGGTGGCGGACAACGCCTTGTTCAACTCCCCGTTCGACACGCTGACGTCCGATACCTCCAAAAACAGGGCCATGGGCGCCGAGGGCCAGTATTACTGGCGCGTCAAGGCCTTCACCGCGGGGATGGCCGACAGCTCGAATTGGTCCGGGGTCCGCACCTTCCACTGGGACGCCACCGCGCCCCAGCCCCCGATGCTCAAGGGCCCGCCGGACATGGCCTGGGCCAACGCCGGGCCCAACCTCAGCTGGTCGGCCTCGGCCGGGGCCGATCTGTACGGGGTGCAGGTGACCGACGACAGCACTTTCGCCCTGGTCATCACCGACACGCTCACCGCCGACACCTTCCGCTGGGTGCCGCCCCTGGCGGAGGGCAAGTACTTCTGGAGGGTGGCGGCCGGGGACAGCAATGGGAACTGGTCGGGCTTCAGCCAGGTGCGCCGCTTCCGGCTGGACACCACCCACGTCAAGCTGCTGTGGCATGTGCCCACCGGGCTCAGCGTCCAGCTCTGGGACACCATCCGGGTCCGATTCAGCGAACCGGTGGTGGTCAGTTCCT
>DHHE01000197.1 GCA_002403115.1 bacterium UBP2_UBA4780
TTGGAGCGTTTAATAGTAGACAATTCCTAAGAGCCTATCCCCCTATCTCCCCCTTCCCTCCCATCGCTTGTTAAGCAAGGCACCAACCTCGGGGCAGGCTCAGGGAAGGGGGAGGGGGTTAGGTTTTCAAGAAGTTTGTTAAACTGCGTAAGTCGAGATTACCACTATTTCACGCTCCCGTTGATACTGCCGATTCCTACAACAAATCAGTGAAATCAGCGGTACTCGGTGTGATCAGAAAGTCACTGCTCCGGCGGGTAGACCGAGATCTCCACCCGGCGGTTAAGCGCCTGGTTGTAGGGATTGGCCGGGTCGGCCGGCTCGTCCCAGGCCTTGCCGTCAACCGCGAACTTGTTGGGGTTGAACTTGTACTTCTTGATCAGGGCCTGCTTGACGGCCCCGGCCCGGTCCATGGAAAGCTTGTGGACCTCGTCCCGCGGGATCTTGCCCTTCATGGAGTTGTCGGTGTGGCCGACGATGGCTATCACCGCCCGCTCGTACTGGCCTGCCAGCCGGCCAACCTTCTCCAATGTGGCGTCGGCGCTGGGGTCGTACTTGGTGTTGGGGATGGCGTTGCCGAACTCGTCGTGCTCCGGCTCGAAGATGTTTGCCGAGTTGGGGTAGAAGTTTATGCGGATGGTCTGGGTCAGGATCGGCTTCTCGGCCGAGACCTTGGAGTACGACGAGGGGGTGAAGACGGTGACGTACTCGTTCTTCATGTCGGCGAAGGACCCCTTGGCGTCCAGCTTCTTGATGACCGAGAAGTCCATCACCTCGTCGAAACGCACCGGGGAGTCGATCAGGCCCAGCTCCTTGTAGACGAAGGTGATGTTCTTCCAGGTGCGCTCGAAATTGGCCGGGGCGTTGGCGTTGAGGAAGAACTCCTTGTTCTCGGCAAAATTGGTGGCGTGGGCGTCCAGGGCCATTCCCTTGACCTCCTCCTCGGCCATGCCGTAGCCCTCGGCCATCCACTTGAAGGCCCGGGCCTTGAAGGTCTCGTCCTTCAGCATCCGCATTCCCTCGAAGATGCCGGCCACCAGGCCCTCGATGATCTCCGGATGGTCCTTGGCGAAGTCGGCCCGGGCCGCCCAGACGTCGGCGATCAGCATGTTGGCCTCGGCGGTGGTGGTCAGGATCCGGGTGTTCTTCACCTTCTCCGGGATGTTGTAGATGTCCGGGGCCCATGAGACGCAGGCGTCTATCTTGGGGTCGGCCACGAAGGCGGCCGCCGCCTCGAAGGCGGTGGCGGTGTACTTGTGGTTGACCTCGCCCGGCTGGATGCCGGCGTTAAGCAGCAGGTTGTTGAGGAAGTACTGGGAGGGGCTGTTCTGGGCGTAGACCACGGTCCTGCCCCGCAGCTGCTGGACGCTCTGGATGGAGGAGCGGACCACGATGCCGTCGCCGCCGTTGGACCAGTCGACCTGCTGGTAGATGCGGGGGGCGGTGCGGGAATCCTTCATCAGCTCCGGGGTGAACAGCACCATCATGTCCATGGTGCCCCACAGGATGTGGCTCTCCCCCGAGGCGTAGGCGTCGCGGGCGATCACCGGGTCGTCGATCAGCTTGAGGTTGACCTTGAACCCGTACTTCTTGAAGAAGACGCTCTCGGTGTTGGGGGCGAAGCCGTTGTTGGCGGCCACGATCGGCAGCCAGCCTATCCAGACGTTGATGGGGAACTGGACGACCTTCTCCTTCTTGTCCCACTTGTAGTTGCTGGTGCCCTTGACCGGCGGCAGCCGCTCGGCCGGCACGTACTTGTACTCGGTGACGGTGGTGATGCCCTTGGGATCGACCGCCTCCACCGCGTTCTCAACCAGCTTGCCGAGGTTGAGCCCCTTCTTGGCGGCCGAGGGGAACAGGGAGTGCCGGAACAGGTACCCGGCGCCGACTACGCAGGCGGCGATGAACAGGAAGATCACCAGCTTGCCCAGGACGGTCGGGCCCACTTTTTGAGTCTGGTCAGCCATTGCTCTTACCTCACTTGCGATTAAACTCGAATTTCTAACATCGAATATCGAAACAATCACAAAAAATCAAATCCGAAAGGCAGCGGGTTTGGTGATTCGTATTTGTTTCGAATTTCGTATTTCGATATTTGGAATTTTGCCCGACCCCTTTGCTCAGCCCCCCTGCGGTCCCATTTCCTTCTGCGGCGCCGGGGCCGGCGCCTGGCCCTCGGCCGCCGGGGTTTTGAAGCCGTAGGCAGCCTCGAACTCGACCAGGGCCTGCTCGGCCAGGGCCTTCTGCTCCTCCTCCTTCAGCTCCACCTCCTTGATGTCGATGCTGGTGGAGGCCACCCGGGCCCGGCCGGCCGCCTTGTCGCGGCGCTCGTTGAGGTACTCCTCCACCCGGTTCATGGTGTCGCCCGAGCCGCCGATCTGGGTGATCATGCCCGTGGCCATCTCCTGGAGCTCGGCCTGGGCCTCCATCATCTCGGTCTCGGACATCAGCCGCTTCAGCTTCTCGATCTTGGCCTGGGCCTCCTGCACCGCCACGTCCCTGGTCTTCACCAGCTTCTTGAATGTGGCCTCGGACTCCACCAGCTGCTGCCGGTTCTCCTCCAGCTGCTGCCTGACGGTTTGCAGCTCCATGGCCATCTGGCCGGCGACGGCCCGGTTGCCCACCTTGATGTTGGCGGCGATCCTGGCGGTCAGCTCACGCTCCTTGGCCTCCAGGCTCTTGATCTGGCGCATCAGCCGCTCGACGAAGCCGGCGTGGGTGGCCAGGTTGTCGTTGAAGCGGGCGATCTGCTTCCTGAGATTTTCCTTCTCGGCCTCGATCAGTATCCTGGGGTTCTCCCGCTCGATGCCCGAGATGAACAGGCTGAAGAAGCCCTTGAACAGGGTTGAGATCCGTCGCCACATGGCTGCTTCCTTTCAGATGATATAGGCTTTGGAAATATGAGTCGGATACGATATTTTAGACAAAAACGGGCCAAAATGCAACATAATTCTGCTTCGTCTCAGCTTTCGACCTCGATCTGTCCCCCCCGCAAGTAACGCATGGCCTTGCAGGGTTTGGCTGGGCGGAACCCCCTTGGCAAAAGCAGTTGTCCCGGCTCCGGGTGCTCGATCACGAACAGCGTGTCCTTGCCCTCGGCCTCGAACCTGAGGACCAGTTCCCTGTCCCCGGCCCGGGGGGCCGCCGGCAGGTAGCCCGTGACTGTCAACTCGTCCCATCCCTTGGGCTGTCGTCCCTTTTCCGCAATGAACCTTTCCACCGCCCGCCCGGACTTAAGCAACTCATCGCGACAAGCCTTCGCCCGGTGCGCCTTCACGAAGGCGGCGTTGCTGGGGATGGTGGCGGCCGCGAAGACCGCTCCCAGGAACAGCAGGAAAGCCATGGTGAACGCCCCCCCGGCTATACGCTTGGTCTCCTCGTTTTTCCGGTGGACGATCTTGATGACGACTGCGGCCGACATAAGCGCGACGGATCCCAGCAGCCCCGCGGCCATCCCGGCGAAGGCGGCTTCCGGGAAAGAGAAAAGCCCCATCAGGTTGACGAAGACGAACAGGCCGCAGAGGAAAAACGCCGCGCCTAATCCGTACAGCCCCACCACCACCGCCGGCAAGCTCCCGCTCCCGCCGCCGCGATAGACCACCCTGGTGCCCATGGCCATGTCCGGACAGGTCCGGCCCTCCTTATCGATGGCCGCCCACCACACCCCGGCCCCCAGCGGCAGCAGGCACAGACCGTAGAGCATGTACCTCAGGCAGGCCCGGATAAATCCGATGTCGCCTCCGCCCGGATCGACCACCGCCAGGCCGACCAGCTTGCCTCCGGGCGTCATCCGGCCATTCCTGGAAAAAAGGGCGGCCACGGCCGAGGCCAGCATGGCCGGTCCCAGGAGCACTGCCGCCATGCCGGCGGCCATCGACCACCAGCTCTCGGCATCACTGGCGAGGAGCGCGAAGGCCATGGCGAAAACGGCAAGGGACAGGGGGTAAAGCAGGGCGCCTATGAATAGGTTGTAGACTCCGGACACAAAGCGCCTGTCAAGCAGTTTCGGTCGTTGGTCCATGCTTGTAATCGATGATATTACGCCAAAGTAGATAGCCCAGACCAGAGGCCTGGGCTATCGTCAGCTTATTCTATCTCACTTGTTGACCTGGAACGTCCGGTCGCCCTTCTCCAGGAA
>DHHE01000099.1:0-1126 GCA_002403115.1 bacterium UBP2_UBA4780
GTCCCGTCGAGGGAGTCGAGGGGCCCGTCCCGAGCGGAGTCAAGGGGAAAGCCCTCCATCAGCATCGCGGAATCGGTCACCCGGCCGACGAACAGGGTGTGGGTGCCCAGCGGGATGGCCTGGGTCACCTCCAGGTCCAGCCAGCCCAGCGAGTGGTCCAGGATGACCGGGGTGCCGCTCTTGAGAACCTTGTGGCTGAGGCCGGAGAACTTGTCCACCGAGCGGCCGCACTTGAAGCCGAACAGGCCGATGAACTTGAGCGGGGCCTCCTGCGACAGGATGGAGACCGAGAACCTTTTAGTCTCGGCGATCATCTCGTGGGTCAGGTTCTGGCAGTTGAGGCTGACCGCCACCAGGGCCGGCTCGGCCGTCACCTGGAAAACGGTGGTGGCGATCTGCCCGTTCAGCTTTTTCCCGTTCCCGTGCGGACTGGCGGTGAGCTCTGCCGAACCGGTCGAGGGGCCCATCCCGAGCGGACTTGTGCCGGGCTTGGCCGGGGCAGTCGAGGGGCCCGTCCCGAGCGGAGCCGAGGGGCGGAAGCTGGCCACCACGTACATCCCATAGCTCAGGAGCCTGAATACATTGGGATCCGTCATCCGGCCTCCTTAAGAAACCTGATCATCTCCCCGCGGTCAGGCGACTTGAAAATGGCCGCACCGGCCACCAGCACCTCGGCCCCGGCCCGGGCCGCCGCCCAGGCCGTCTCCCGGTTGATGCCGCCGTCGACGGCGATCTCGGTTGAGATGGCGCCGGAGTCCTTGAGATCCTTCAGGCGCCTGAGCTTGTCCAGGCTCTCCGGCAGGAACTTCTGGCCGCCGAAGCCCGGGTTGACGCTCATCACCAGCACCTGGTCGGTCAGCGGCAGGAACGGCTCGACCTCGGCCAGCGGCGTCTCCGGATTTAAGGAGAAGCCGGCCCGCACCCCCAGTTTTTTCAGCTCGGCCAGCGCCTGCGGCAGGTCGTCGACCGCCTCATGGTGGACCACCAGCAGGTCGGCCCCGGCCCGGGCGAAATCGGGGGCCAGCTTCAGGGGCTCGAGGATCATCAGGTGGACGTCCAGGGGCATGTCCGTCATCCGGTTGACCGCCTCCACCACCAGCGGCCCGAAGGTGAGGTTGGGCACGAA
>DHHE01000099.1:1139-4509 GCA_002403115.1 bacterium UBP2_UBA4780
CAGCCTGGCGAAGTCAGCCGACAACAGCGACGGCGCCACCTTTACCATCGACTAATCCCTAACGCAAAGCCCGCGAAACACGCTATAAGCACGAAATCCTCTTTCCCTTCCCTTTGTTTCCGTTCGAACAAAAGGCTCCAGGTTTATATTTCGTGTCATTCGCGTTTTTAGCGGGCGGTAAGGGGGTCAGTTGCTGCTGACCGCCAGGTCGACGGTGTCTCCGCGCCTGACCACGAAGCCGGGCTGCGGGGCCTGCATGACGATGGTGCCGGGTTCCAGCGACTGGCCGGGGACGTACTTGATCTGGCCGATGACCAGCCCCTGGGCCACCAGCTGCCCCTGGTGCTCGGCCAGCTTCTTTCCCACCAGGTCCGGCATCAGCATCCGGCCCTCGGTCGGCCCCTTGCTGACGATGATCCTCACCCCGCCGCCCCGCTCCAGCCTCACCCCGGGGTCGGGCTCCGAGGTGATGACGCAGCCGTAGGCCACGGAATCGCTCTCCAGGCTGTCGATGGCGGCCACCGCCAGCCCGGTCCGGTCCAGCAGGTTGATGGCCCGCACCTTGGTCAGTCCGGCCAGGAAGGGCACCGCTATCATCTCCGCCCCGCGGCTGATGACCACCTTGACCGACCGGCCCTTCTTGATCATCATCCTGGGCTCGGGCTCCTGGGAGATGACGGTGCTGTCCGGCTGGTCCTGGTCGTACTGCCAGCCGCCGGAGGAGATCTCCAGGCCCTTTTCCGCCAGCAGCTGGGCGGCCTTGGCGTACTCCATGCCCTTGAGGTCCGGCACCTCCACCTCGGCCCCGTGCCTGACGAAAAGGGGCATCAGCACGAAGTTTGAAAGCAGGAACCCGGCCAGGAAGACGCCCAGGATCCAGGCGGCGGCCTTCCACAGGGCTCGGTTCCTGGCGAAGAAAGCCTTCAGGTTCATTCCGGCTCGATGTCGGTCGATACCCAGATGTTGACGTTGGAGCCCTTGGCCGCCTTGGACCCGGCCTGCGGGTCCTGTCTTAGCACTATACCAGGATCATTCTCTTCGTCATATATATAGCGAATATTCCCCACGTTCAACCCGGCCTGCTTGATCATGTCCTGGGCCCGGGTCCGGCCCCAGCCCCTGACCGCCGGCACCGCCACCTCGCCGGCCCCGGCGCTGACCGTCAGGTTGACGGGCACGTCCCTGGAGGCCTGGGATCCGAAGGGCGGCAGGCTGGAGATGACCGCGTCCTTGTCCACCGAGTCCGAGGGCTGCATGATCACCTGCCCCAGCTTCAGCCCGGCCTGCTGCAGGATGGCCGTGGCCTGGGCCAGGGGCAGCCCGCGCATCACCGGCACCACGCCCCCGGCGCTGTTGGGCCACACCTTGACCATGGAGCCGCGCCGGTGTTTGACCCCGGGCACCGGGTCCTGCTTGCTGACCGCCCCNNCGGCCCTCCAGGATCGACTTGGCGATCTCCACCTTCTTGCCGCTGACGTCCGGCACCTCGGACATCTCCAGCATCGGCTGGATGAAGGCCCAGAACAGTATGGAGAACAGCAGGCCGCTGGCGCCTCCGGCCACCACCGCCCAAGTCACCCCCTTGCCCTTGCCGCCGGTTTCCTCGTAGATGGGCATGGCACCCCTCCTATGTTTTTATTGCTAGATGCGTATCAGCCTGGCGGCAAAGGCCCCGTCGGTGCCGTGGCGGTGGGGCCAGGCCTGCAGGACCCCGTCCCGGGCCGTTTCCGCCGGCAGGTATCCCTCGGCCGGGTCGAGCCTGAAGCCGTCATGCCGCGCCAAAAAACCCGACACCTGTTCCTGGTTCTCCTCGGGGGTCACCGTGCAGGTGCAGTACACCAGGGCCCCGCCCGGGCGGACCAGCGACGCGGCGTTGTCCAGGATCTTGGACTGCAGCCCGGCCAGCCGGGTGATGTCGGCCTCCTTGACCCTCCAACGCAGGTCCAGCCTCCGGCGCAGCACCCCCAGCCCGCTGCAGGGGGCGTCCACCAACACCGTGTCGAACTGGCCCCGGGCGGCGAAGCTCAGCGCGTCTCCGCAGACCGGCGCGATGTTTTCCAGCCCCAGCCTGGCTGCATTTCCGGAGATGAGGCCCATCTTGTCCCGGCTGGAATCGACCGCCACCACCAGCGCGTCCGGTTCCCGGCTGGCCGCCCAGCAGGCTTTGCCGCCGGGCGCGGCGCACAGGTCCAGTATCCTCTGGCCCGGCCTGACCTCCAGCAGCCGCCCGACCAGCTGGGCGCCGGGGTCCTGGACGTAGAGATGACCGTTGAGGAAGAGCTCGTGCTCGAAAAGGCCGGACGGACGGCCTATCTCCAGCGCCTCCGGGACATGGCGGTGGGGCCTGGGCTCGAAACCGCCGGCCTCCAGTTCTGATGCCAGCCTCAGCCGGTCGGTCCTGCGGGGGTTGGGCCAGACAAAGACCGGGGCCGGCAGGTTGTCGGCCTCGAGCAGCTCCGCCGTCCCCTCTGGTCCAAGCTGGGCCAGCCATCTTCTCACCAGCCACTCGGGGTGGGAGCGTTCGATTGAAAGGTCGCGCGCCGGATCGCCGGTGGACACCATCCGGCCCCTGGCCCCTTTTTTAATTATATCCCTCAGCACCGCGTTTGTCAAGCCGATTACCCCCTTGCGGGCAAAGCGCTTGCTGAGGCGGACGCTCTCGTCCACCGCCGCGTAAGCCGGCACCCTGTCCAGCATGGCCAGCTGGTAGGCGCCCATCCTCAGGATGTTGGCCTCGTATTCGGAGAGGGAGCCCACCCCCATTTTGAGGGAACCGTCCAGCAACCAGTCCAGCCGGCTCCGGTTGCGAAGGACCCCGGCCACCAGCTCCCTGGCCAGGGCCCGGTCCTCCCTGCCCAGCCCGGCCCGGTCGAACTCGTCCCTGATCAGCCCGTCGCTCAGGCCCTGGCCGCGCTCCGCCCTGACCAGCACCCGCAGGGCCGACTCCCTGGCGGTCATCCGCTCTCCCGTTCCGTCCCGGCCTGGCATGGCCCGCCGTTGCGGACGGCGGGCAGGAGCACCGAGAGCCCCTGCCGCAGCAGCCCGAAATCGACCGTGGTGTCGCGGCAGGGCCCGTGGGGGCGCTGGTTCAGCACCCCGTACACCGGGATGGGGTAAGCGTCCTGGATGCCGGAAACCAGGTCGCGCTCGCAGGCCACCGCCAGGATGGCGGCGGGCCGGACCTCGCCTATCAGCCTCCGGGCCAGGGTGCCGCCGGTGGCCACCACCATGGTGACCGCGTTCTCCCTGGATATCCTCGACAGCTCGGCCAGGGGGCAGCGGCCGCAGCCGATGCAGTTGGCCACGTCCGCGGTCACCTTGTGACGGCAGTCCGACTGCTGGAGGCAATGGGGCAGAAGCAGCATCACCG
>DHHE01000086.1:0-833 GCA_002403115.1 bacterium UBP2_UBA4780
GGCCACGCCCCGCCTGATCCCCAGTCCGTAAACCAGCGAACCAAGCCCCGCGCCAAGCCCCAGGGCCGCCTTCAGGGGAAGCGTCCTGAAAAGCAAGCCGGCCGCCGACAGCGCCCAGTATTGGAGCAGGTAACCCAGGCTTTTCATCGGAGAAGGCCGGCCAGCAGGCTCTTGCGCTGGAAGACCGCGTGGGCCGGGCAGATCTCCTGGCAGCAGAGGCAGTTTATGCACAGCCGGTAGTTGAAGGCCGGTGTTCTCTCCGCTGGCGACAGGGCGCTCACCGGGCAGCTTTCCACGCAGGCCCCGCAGTTGACGCACTTTACAGGGTCTATCACCGGCCTGATCCAGAAAAGCCGGGCCCCGGCCCTGGCCAGCGACGAGGGGACCAGCGAATACCTCCACAGCGAGGGCCAGCGAAAGTCGCTTCTCACCGCGGGGACATCGCCCGCCAGCTCTATCTTCTTGATGTCCCCCTGGCCCAGCCCCCTTCTGTGGGCGATGGCCGTGGTCGGAACCTTGAAAGGATCCATCCCCAGCAGGTGGGCGGCCGCGGCGTCCACCGCCACCCCGTCGGACCCGGCCATGATGAAACCGAGCTCTTTTGGGTCTCCGGCCGAGGGGCCGGCCCCGTCCATGCCCACCACCGCGTCCACTATGTTAAGATGGGGTTTTGCCAATGAGAAGATGTCGGCCACCAGGCCGGAAAACTCGCGCGGCTTGGGCTCCTCGCGGTGGTGCATGGACTTGCGGATGCCGGGGACGACGCCGAACATGTTCTTGACGGCGCACGTGAGCACTGTCAGGCTGTGGGTCTTGAGCTTGGGAAGGTTGAT
>DHHE01000086.1:908-9627 GCA_002403115.1 bacterium UBP2_UBA4780
CCTCCCAGTAGGTCCGCAGGTCGGATATCTTGCCGCCCGGGCTGTCGCCGACCACGGGAATCCCCCCGGCCTGCTTGACCAGCACGATGACCGCCTCCAGCACCGCGGGATGGGTGGTGATGGCCTCCTCGGGTATTTTCGCCGAAAGCAGGTTGGGCTTGAGGAGCACCCGCTGTCCCGGCCGGACGAACGAAGACATGCCGCCAAACGCCTCCAGGCAGCTGGAAACGGCGGCCAGCACGGAATCAGGCTGGTAGCTTCGGCAGGCGGCGAGCGAGACTTTGGTCATGTGCCTAGGCAACGCCTGTTGAAGCGGCCGAGTGACGCCGCGGCCGGCGGGCGAACCGGCTGATGGCGAAAAAAACAAGGGCCAAAGCCAGCGCCGCGCAGAGGACCGGCAGCAGGATGGCCAGCAGGGTCAGCAGCACCGATCCGGCGAACTCGACGGTGGCCATCAGGGGATTTCCCAACCCGCCGGTGGTCGCGGTGGAGGCGCCGCGGGCCAGCATGCTGCCTGCCTGAACGACCCCCGCCACCCCTCCCCCGGCGATGATGCCCAGGGTCCAGCGCATGAAAGGCGACGCCTCGCCCAGCAAAGACACTGTCAAGACCGTTCCGGCGAGAACCGCGGCCGGGGCGGCGGCTGCGTCCAGGGCGTGGTCCAGCCATGGTATGTAATAGGCCGCGACTTCGACGACGGTGGCGGCGGCGAAGGCCGTCAGGGCCGGCCAGGTTCCCAGCCACTGGAAGCCGTTCGCCAGGGACAGGTGCCCGGCGTGGGCGGCGATGCTGACGCCCAACAGCGGGACGAACACCCTCAGTCCGGTGGCGGCGCTCAGGCCGATGCCGATCAGCAGCCCCAGGAGGATCTGGACCAGCGGCGGGTTATCCATCGTTTATTTTCATAACTTAACGTACCTCTTCCCCGGCAGCTGCCTCACCACCCCCCGCATCTCCAGGTCGAATAGCGCGCGGAGCACTTCGGTGACGCTGCGCTCGGCCTGCTGGGCCAGGCTGTCCACGTGCAGGGGCTGGTCCGAGAGCAGTTCGAATATCGGTTCCTCGTCCTTGCCCAGGCTGGGCGCCTCCCGCTTGACGTCTGTTTTTTTCGGCCCGGCCAGCAGCGGCTGCAGCTCCTCGATGATGTCGTTCACCCCCTGCACCAGCCTGGCCCCGTGCTTGATGAGCCGGTTGGTGCCCGAGCTGGCAGCCGAGCTGATGGGTCCGGGAACGGCGAAGACCTCCCGGCCTTGGTCGGCCGCCCAGCGCACCGAGGAGAAGACCCCGCTGTCGGCCCTGGCCTCCACCGCCACCACCCCCAGCGACATTCCGGTGATGATCCGGTTTCGGTTCGGGAAATGGGCGGCCAGCGGCCCCTCGCCCATGGGGTATTCGGAAACCGCCGCCCCGCTGGAAACTATCTGGTCGCGCAGCTTGCGGTTCTCGGGGGGGTAGACCACGTCCACCCCGCAGCCCAGGACGGCGGCCGTCGGGGCGCCGGCCGAGAGCGCCCCGCGGTGGGCGGCGCTGTCGATGCCCCGGGCCATGCCGCTGACCACCAGGAATCCGGCCCGACCCAGCTCCCGTCCCAGCAGCTCGGCCGTGGCCTTTCCGTACTGGGTGGCCAGCCTGGAGCCGACCACGGCCACCGGCGGCCTGGAGTTGAAATCGCAGTCACCCCTTACGAAAAGAAGGGGCGGAGCGTCGTCGGTCCTCCTGAGCAGTTCCGGGTAGTCGGGCTGGTCGATGGTCAGCAGGCTGGCGGCGTTCTGCTCCATGGCCTCCATCTGGCCGCGGACCCAGCTCTCGTCCCGCTGGCCGGCGATGGAGGCGGCCGTCTTCCTGTCTATCTGGTCCACCGCCGCCAGCTCGCCGGCCGGGGCCTCGAGAACCTTTTGCGGATCGCCGAAACGGCCCAGCAGGGACCGGTAGCGGACCGGCCCCACCCCGGGGACCGACATCAGCCTCAGCCACCAGTATGATTGCTCAGGGCTCCTCATCCTCGCACTTCGTTTCCTGTTTGGCCGCCGTTTTGAGGGCGGTTCTCAGCTTTTGAAGGATCTCCGGGTCGATCCCGTCGTCCTCTTTCGCCGGAGGGGCGTCGGCTGCGTTCAACGCTGCCGCCATCCCCGGATTCGTCCTGGCCGCGATCGCGGCCAGCGACCTTTTCTGGCCGCTGATCATGGATCCTGCCTGCTCCATGATCCGTTCGGGCCCCAGCCCTGAGATCAAGGCCTCGATGGCCGCCCTGGCAGAGTCGGCCACGCTGCGGTTGCCGTCGCCGGCCACCTGGCACAACGGGCCCAGGGCCCTGGGGTCGCCTATGGCCCTGAGGGCCTGGACGGCCGCCGCCCGCGAGAACCAGATGCCCGAATTGAGCAGGCGGCACAGGGGGGCCACCATCGACCGGCCCAGTTTGGCCGACCTCTCGATGGCGTACTCCCTCAGGCTCCAGCTCTGATCCTGCAAAGCCTTGACCAGCAGGGCGGCGGCCTCGGGCGAGCCCAGCTCCGAGGCCAGGTCGATGGCCCAGCGCCGTTTTCTCTGGTCGCGGGACTTGAAGAGCTCGACCGCCTGGTTGATGTCGCCCTCAGGCATTCCGGCCCATCTTTTCGATAATCCGGCGTCGCAGGCCCTCCACCCCCTCGCCGGTCAGGGCCGAGATGTGGGAGGCCGCCACCCCCTTTTTTGACGCCGGTTTTTTTCCGGCCAGGTCCATCTTATTGAAGGCCAGGAGCGCAGGCTTTTCGGCCAGCGCCCGGCTGAAATGCTCCATCTCGTCGCGGAGCACCTGGAATTCCTGCCATGGGTTTTTGGCCGAGGCGTCGACGACGAAGACCAGCATCCGGGTGCGCTCGATGTGTCGCAGGAAGGTCAGTCCCAGGCCCCTTCCCTGATGCGCCCCCTCTATCAGTCCGGGCATGTCGGCCACGGTGTACGACTTGAAGTCGTCGGTCATCATCACACCCAGGTTCGGCGAAAGGGTGGTGAACGGATATCCGGCCACCTTGGGCCTGGCTTCGGTCAGCCTCGACAGGAGCGTGGATTTTCCGGCGTTGGGATAGCCCACCAGTCCGATGTCGGCCAGCAGCTTCAGCTCCAGCCTCAGGCGGCGGGTCACTCCGGGCTCGCCCTGTTCGGCCACCCGGGGAGTCTGCATGGTGGCGGTGGCGAAACGGGCGTTGCCCTTGCCCCCCCTCCCCCCGGCCGCCGTCTTCACCTTCTGGCCCGCCTCGATCAAGTCGGATATCAGCTCCCCGCTGTCCGCGTCATAAACCAGGGTTCCCGGCGGGACCAGGACCAGGCAGTCCTCGCCGTCGGCGCCGAACATCTGCTTGCCCATCCCCTTTCCCCCGTCACCGGCCTTGAAGCGGCGCTGGTATTGGAAATCCCGCAGGGTCCAAAGATTGGCTTCCACCTTCAGGATGACCGAGCCCCCCTTGCCGCCGTCGCCGCCGTCCGGGCCTCCCTTGGGAACGTATTTCTCGCGACGGAAGCTGATGGCCCCGACCCCGCCCCTGCCCGAGGAAACCTCTATCTCGGCCCGGTCGATGAACTGGCTCAAGCCAGCTTCCTCAAAAGCGCCCTGGCCACCGCCGGCGGCACCAGGCCGGCCAGGCTTCCGCCCAGACTGGCGATCTCCTTGACCATCCCGGAGTTCAGATAGATGTGCTGCTGGGAAGGCATCAGGAAGATGGTGTCCACCCTGGGGTTAAGGTTGCGGTTCATCAGGGCCATCTGCAGCTCGTACTCGAAGTCCGACACCGCCCGCAGGCCGCGGACGACCACCGGCGCCTTCCGCCTCAGGGCGTAATCGACCACCAACCCTTCCACCGAATCCACCTCGACCCCCCTGAGACCTTTGGTGGCCTGTTTGAGCATGGACATCCTCTCCTCAGCCGTGAACAGGGGCGATTTGCGCTGATTGGCGGCCACGGCCACGATCAGCCGGTCGAAAACGGTCAGGGCCCGCTTGATGACGTCCAGGTGGCCGTTGGTCACCGGGTCGAAGGTGCCAGGGTATACTGCCGATCTCATCTTATTCACTCCTGGTCGTTCCGGTAAAAAGTTACTTGGGTGCGTCCGTGGCGCCGGCTTTTCCACACGGCCAGGGGCGCCGGGGGTCCGGCCGCCGCCACCGACGGGCTGTGCTGGTAGGCGAAAACGCCCCCCGGTTTCAGAATCTTTCCGGCGGCGATGGCCTCAAGCAGCCTGGAAGACGCATCCTGTGAGTACGGGGGATCAGCCGTTATGATGTCGAACTTGTCCCGGCAGCGCCCCAGATATTCCATGGCGTCGCCCCGCACCAGGCGGCAGGCTTGTTGCAGGCCAAGCGATTCGATGTTTTTCCCGATGGCGTCCGCCGCCTGCCGGTCGCTTTCGACCAGGGTCGCCGCCCGGGCGCCCCGGGAGACGGCCTCCAGCCCCAGGGCTCCGGTTCCGGCGTAAAGGTCCAGGATATCCGAGCCGGGGACCAGGCCGCCCAGGATGTTGAACAGCGCCCCCCGGACCAGGCTGCCGGTCGGGCGCGTGGCGCCAGCCGGCAGGAAGTCGATCCTCCTGCCTCTCAGGCTTCCGGCGATTATCCGGATCTTTCCCGCGGAACCTGTTTTCACGGGCATGACGCTAATACTCGCTTCCCAGCGAGAACGAGACCACCGGCCGGGGCTCTACCCGTGACAGGTCGGTGGGCCAGGCCAGGTCCAGCTTGATCAGGAACGGGTAAAGGTTTATCCGCACCCCGGTGCCCAGCGAGGCCCTCAGGTCCTCCAGGCGCAACAAGGCGGTCCCCTGGCGGGAGGCCCCCTGGAACTTTTTATCGTCGCTCCAGGCCGCGCCCATGTCGTAGAAGAAGGCCCCGCGGATGCCGTAGATCCCCAGCGGCGGGAAGGCCATCTCCAGCCGGTCGATGAACGGGAACCTCATCTCCAGGTTGGCCAGCGCCATCCTGGTTCCGTACATGGACTCGTAGCCGTAGCCCCTCAGGGTCTGGCTGCCCCCCAGATAGAAGCGCTGGGGGTCCGGGCCGACCGATGCCCCGCCCATCAGCCGGGCCGCCAGTCCGTAGCGGCGGGAGAGCCTCCAGTAGTTGCGCAGGTCGAGGAAACCGGTGGAGAAATCCAGGTCGCTGCCCCAGTCCCGGCGGCTGGCCTCGGCCGCCGCCAGCCACCTACGGCCCACCATCGGCCCGGTGTGACCCCACAGGGCGTCGTCATGGACCAGCATCAGGGTGGGGACGATGACCTTCAGGCTGGCGTCGGGCCGGGAGTAGTAGTAATAGCTCTGGCGGTAGTTGTTCCAACTGCCCACCAGGTCGATCCGCTGGTACTTGTTGAAGGGATAGGAGACGATGCCCTGGACGCCGTTGACCCTCTCTATGATTATGTCGTCGTTGGAGGCCAGGTAGTAGTTGTGGGACTGGTAATAGCTGATCCCGTAGTCCAGCCGCCGGGGCAGGTAGAAGTAGGTCAGCTGGTAGTCGGAGTTCTCCAGGTTGACCACCATGTCGGATTGCCAGAAGAAGAGGTGGTTGCCCAGCATGTCGCTGACCGCTATCTGGGCCTGGCCGGCCACCCCGATCAGGGAGCTGTAGCCTATGGTGCCCCTGGCCCAGTCCACCGAGAAGCGCAGCGAGGCCGGCTTTCGCTCCAGCACCAGGCTGTCGCCGGCCGCCACCAGGATCTGGCCGGGCCGATGCCATGAGGTGTCGCCGGCCGCCTCCCCGGCCAGGTCCACCGCCGGCTTGGACTCCAGTGGGTTCCTCATGATGCTGACGTTCCACCCGGTCTGGTGATAGCCGATGAAGGCCAGCCGGCTGCCGTCCGACGACCAGTGCGGCTGGAGGCAGCCGGTCAGGGCGTTGGTCAGCAGGACGGGGACGCTTTCCGGGGCCGCCAGGAAAAAGATGTTGGGCACGCCCTGGAAGGTCGAGGCGTAGCTGATCCCGGACGGCGACCAGGTGGGATCGCCGGCCCGGTGCTCGTCCGGGGTGACGCAGGCCGGCTGAACGCTGCCCGGGCTTCCCTCGGCGCCAGCGGCCGCCGGCAGGGTAAAGAGGCGGTACCGCCCGAAACTCAGGGTCCCCGGGGGCAGGCTGTCGCCGGATATCGGGCGGTCGGACGAGAAGAGGATGGTTTCCCCGTCCGGTGACCAGCAGGGGTGGCGGTCGTCGTAGAAATCGTCGGTCAGCCTGACGAGGCCTCCCTCGAAGGCGCTGGTCAGGTAGAGGTCGGACTTTCCGTCCCTGAGCCCGCAGATGACGATCCGGTTGCCGGCCGGCGACCAGCTGGGAAAGTAGATGCCGTCCAGATCCAGGCGGTGCTGCTTTATCATCCGGCCCCGGTCGGTGTCCACGATGTAAAGCCGGTCGCCGGTGGAGGACTTGGCGGCGAAGGCCAGCCACTTGCCGTCGGGCGACCACGTCAGCCCCCCCCGGAACCAGGCCAGGTGCATGGCCTCGAAATGCGAGGTCCTCTCCCCCTTGACCAGGTGGCTGATGAGGTGGCCGTCGATGCTGGAGATGACGTAGATTCCGGCGTAGCCGCCCTGGTCCGAGATGTAGGCGATCCTGTCGCCCTGGGGCGACAGCACCGGGCTCAGGTTGAAATACGACTCGTTCTTCCGGTGCTCGGTCAGCTGCTTGGCGAACTCCGGCAGCTCACCGCGGTCGGCCAGCGACGGCCAGTACTGGCGCTGGACGCTCCGCAACCATTCCTCCGACAGTTTCTCCAGGCTCAGCCCCAGCAGGGCGCGGCAGGTGCGGTCCATGCTGCGGGTGGTGCGCAGCATGTGGAGCATCTCGGAAATCTTCCTCTGGCCGTAGCGCTGGGCGATGTAGCGCATCACCGCCTGGCCCTCCTTGTAGACCAGGTAGCTGCCGCCGTAATTGTCCAGCTGTTCTATGGGGATCAGACGCTGGTTGACGGCCAGGTCCTTGATGATCATCTCCGACTCCGGGTCCCATCCCCGGGAGCAGTATTCGGCCAGCCCCTCGGCGAACCACAGGGGTATGGACGACAGGCTCTGCCGCGACAGCACCGACTCCAGGGACTTACCGAAGAAGAGGTCGAACATGAAGGCGTGGACCAGCTCGTGGGTGATGACATGCTCCAGGTCGGCGTAGGAGCCGGTGAAGGGCACCACCACCCGGTTCTTGAAGAGGGTGGTGAATCCGCCCACCGACTCCTCGATCAGCTCGGTGGTGATGTTGGTCTGGGCGAAGTCGTTGTGGGAGACATAGACCACCAGCGGCACCTTGCCGGTCAGCCGGTGGTTCAGCACCTTCGAAAGGTTGGCGGCGGCTTTCTCCGCCAGGCTGGCGGCTATCTCGGCCAGGCTGTCTCCGCCCTGGTAATGGTAGATGCTGAAGTTGGTCGTCTCCAGCTGGCGCCACCGGAAATTGCGGTAGTTGACCTTGTTCTTCCCGAAATAGCCGTCCTGGGCCGTAACCCAGGAGGCCCCCAGGGCCAGTGCCGCCACCGCCGCCAGAAGCCTTTTCGCGCTCATGTCGCCCCTCCCGTATGCTGCGTCAATACTCGGTGTGAAAGATGAAATCCAGCCAGGCCTCGCTGCGCGCCGCCCTTAGCCCGACCTCGCCCCGAACCGTCAGTCTGGGAAGAAGCTGGTACTCGACGGCGGCCGCCTGCTGGACGCTCCCGGCCGGCAGGCCCAGCGACAGGTTCAGGCTGAGGCGCTGCTCCCAGAAGCTCCGGTTCATCCGGAAATGGCGGGCGCCGACCACCACGATCCCCCAGTTCCGGGCCAGTTCCTGTATCTGGCTCAGCCGGAACTCCTCCATCAGCCGGTTGAGGTACGCCTGGTAGAAGACGTCCGAGGTGTCGGCCTCGGCCGCCGGCTGGGCCGCCAACGGGGAAGCGGCGGCGGCCAGGCAGGCCAGGCATATGATGAGGGCGGCAGGCATCTATTCCGAGGAATAATGGACCAGCGATTTCACCGGATATCCTTTCAGCTTTTTCCTGCCTCCCAGGAAATCCAGCTCCACCACGAAGGCCAGGCCGGCAACCCGCCCCCCCAGCCTTTCCACCAGCCGGGCCGCGGCCAGGGCCGTCCCCCCGGTGGCCAGCAGGTCGTCAACGATCAGCACCCTGCGGCCCGGCCGGACCGCGTCGCGGTGCATCTCCAGCGCGTCCCGGCCGTACTCCAGGGCGTAGCTCTGGCGTATCTTGGCGGCCGGGAGCTTGCCTGGCTTGCGTACCAGGATGACTCCCCGTCCGAGCTTGTGGGCCAGGGCCGAGCCGAAGGCGAAGCCCCGGGACTCGATCATGGCCACCGAGTCGAACTTGAGGCTCCCGACGGCCCGGGCCAGCTGGCTGACGGATTCCCGGAACGCCCCGGGGTGGGCCAGCAGGGTGGTGACGTCCTTGAATCCGATCCCCTTCTTGGGGAAATCCGGCACCTCGCGGATGTGCTTCTTCAGGGACAGGGCCATGATCGCTCCTTCAATGTTTGATGTCGAACGACGTATATTGTCCGGTGGGGGTTCCCCACTCAGACTCCAACCGTTCCACCACGGCGCCGGGCGGGCCCTCTTCCAGCAGGCGCAGAAGCTCCCTCGACTCGGGCTCGCCTCCCTCGGCCTCCACCTCCACCGAGCCGTCGGCCAGGTTACGGACGTATCCGGACAGGCCGAGTTTCCGGGCGTGGCGGACGACGAAGTAGCGGTAGCCCACGCCCTGCACCAGGCCGCTGACCCTGGCCC
>DHHE01000007.1:0-1314 GCA_002403115.1 bacterium UBP2_UBA4780
ACCGACTACGCCCTGCGCGTCTACACCGACGCCTACGGCAAGGCCGAGGGCGGCTTCACCGCGGTGGCCGCGGAGTCGGACCTGGGCCCCGACGCGGTGGAGGTGATAGCCATAGACGGCAATCGTCTGACCTCAGGAACCGTGTACTATCCCGGAGTCTATCGCGGCCCGAAAACAGGCGACGGGGACTATTACCTCCAGTTCTGCCTTCAGGACGGCACCACCCCGGCCAACGGCTGGAGCCCGGTCCGGCGAATGGGCGAGTACCAGGTGGTCCACACCTACGACGTCAGCCTGACCATGGGACAGACCTATTACGCGGCCTGCAGCCTGGCGGCCGGGCCGGCCATTTTGGGCTTCGCCGTCTTCAGCCCGAAGGGCGCGGTCTACAAGCCGAGGAGCCAGGCCATAGGCCTGGAGGATTCGCTGACGGCGCCGGGCAGGCAGTTCTCCTTCGTGGCCGACACCTCGGGCTGGCACGCGGTGGTGGTCTGGCACAACAGCCCGGCCAAGGACGACACCTCTGTGTATTATGTGGGCATCAACACCGTGCCTTTCGGGCTGCCCCTGGCCGTCAGCCTGGCCGAGTTCGCGGCCACGGCTTTTACAGACTCCATCGTTCTCAGGTGGCGGACAGAATCCGAGGAAAATTCCTATCAGTGGCTGGTGGAACGGGCCACCGGACCGGGAACATACGAACTTATCGGAACCATGCCGGCGGCCGGAGCCAGCGCCGGCCCCAGGGAGTACCGGTGGTGCGACCGTTCCGCTCGGGCCAATACGCTATATTATTATAGGATAGGGGAGCAGGACTTGGACGGCACTGTGACCTACTACGGGCCGGTCCAGGCCATGCTGGCTCCTGGTCAGACAATCAGGATCCAGCCGCTGGCGGCGCCCAATCCTTTCGGGGAATGCATAAAAGTCAGTTACCAAGTCCCCAATTCGGGCGAGGTGAGACTTCATGTTTACAACGTGGCCGGCCAGAGGGTGCGCACCCTGGCCGATGGCCCGGCCAACCCCGGGGCCCATAG
Source organism: bacterium UBP2_UBA4780 (assembly GCA_002403115.1). Taxonomy (GTDB): domain Bacteria; phylum Edwardsbacteria; class AC1; order AC1; family EtOH8; genus UBA8901. The sequence goes on from DHHE01000007.1 coordinate 1,035, forward strand.
CATCGTCTGGGAAGGTCGGGACGACGGGGGATCGGTGGTATCGGCCGGATGCTACTTCCTCCGCTGGGAAATCGGCGGGGCGTCCGGGATGCAGAAGCTGCTCAAGGTGCGCTGAATGAAACGTCTGCTGTGTGTCCTGCTCTTTCAGGCGGCGGCACAGCCGCTGTGGGCGGCCTGGGGCGGGCCGGACTCGTTTGGTTACCTGTGGAACGACTGCGACGAGCCCGGCGGTCCGGCCTACCAATGGACCGAGATCAGGGATATTGGGAACCAGCTGGAC
>DHHE01000007.1:1393-8066 GCA_002403115.1 bacterium UBP2_UBA4780
TTCCCCAGCCCCAACCCCCCGAACTCCCTGGCGGCGCCGCTCTGGAACGACCTGAACCCTTCCGATCCGTCGAGCGGCAACGTCTACTTCCACCATGATCTCCCGTCCGGACGGTTCATCGTGGAATGGGACTCGGTGGTCCACTTCGGCAGCCAGAACTACTATTCTTTCCAGGCTGTCCTCGATCCCGCGGACAACAGCCTGTCCTTCCTCTATCGCACGGCCCACCCCGGGTGGATGGCGGACGCGGCCAGCACCGGTATCGAGGACCACGACGGAGAGGCGGGGTTGTGGGTGGCAAGCAACCTGATCAGGGACCAGTACGCCGTTATGTTCTCCTGCCCTCCCGATTCCCACGACATGCGGGCGGTCAGGATAAAGTTCCCGGCCTGGCACGTCGAGCCCGGGGGATGGGTGGTACCGGAGCTGTTGGTCCAAAACGGCGGGCTGGCCGAGGAAAGCTTCCCGGCCGTCTGCCTGATCTCGAGCGGAGGGGCGCCGGTGTATTCGGACACCGCCCAGGTGAGCGGCCTGGCGCCCGGGGATTCGGCGGCAGTACCGTTCCAGCCATGGCAGGCCGGCCAGGCCGGGCTGCGCTATTCCGTCACCATGTTCTGCGATCACAAGGACGACCAGGATCAGCGCAACGACACGCTGAGGCTGGAGGCGGTGGCCTTTGACTACAGCGACAAGATAACCTCGGGCTGGCGCCAGGGAACGGTGAGCATCGACGGCGTCATCTCGCCGGGCGAATGGCCCGAGGAATGGCGGATTGACTTCAGCGACATACTTGGCAAGTGCGGCACCGTCCAGCCCCCCGGGACCGCCTGGATCTTCGCCCAGAACGACTCGGACTTCCTCTACCTGGCCCTGGACGCCGCAGCCGACCAGGTTTTCGAAGACGGCGATGTCTGGACCATCCACATCGACGACGACGGCAGCGGGACCTGGAGCGGCGACGGGAGCGAGGGAAGGTACTGGCTGGCCCGATATTCGGTCGAGACCCTTGAGTTCATCCCCATGCCCGGCGGGTCGCCGGGCCCGGCCTCCGGGGTACTGTGGGCCTCGTCCTCGGCCGGGGGGAATCTGCAGCGGGAGATGGCCATACCCTTGGGAACGTCCTTCGCCTGGCAGCTTGCCCGGAACCCGGGCCAGTGGTGCCGGGCACAGTCCTCGGCCGAGGACGGCGGCAGCGGTACCATGCTGGGCTGGTGGCCGCAGGACATGGCGGCCGAGCATGACGAGAATCCGCAATGGTACGGCCAGTTGATACTGGCCGTACCGGCCTCGGGCGTGGCCACCGGACCCGGCCCGGCCCGGCCGCAGCGGCCAAGCCTTATTCAGAACAGCCCCAATCCTTTCAATCGAGGGACAACGATAAAGTTCCAGTTGCACGAACCAATCTCCGTCACGCTCAGAGTCTACAACATAGCCGGACAGGAAGTGAGAACCCTGGTCAAGGGCAACTTCCCGGCCGGGGAGCATCAGGCTTTGTGGGACGGCAGGAACGCGTCGGGCCGGAGGGTGACGCCCGGGGCCTATTTCTTAAGGCTGACGGCCGTAGGCGGCGAGGCCGGCCCGCTTCAGGCGACCAGGCGGATGGTATTGGTGGAATGATCGGAAGGCGCAGCCAGGCCAGCTGGTCGATAAAAAAGCGGGGCGATCCGAAATGGACCGCCCCGCTTTTTTATCGCTCAAGGCTCAAGCAGATCAGGCCGAAACAGGCTTTTCCGCCTTGACCATTGACAGAATGATCCCGCCGACGATGAAGAACAAGGCCACCGAGGCGATGCTGAAACGCGCCGGCAGGCTGCCGGCCAGGCCGGCCGAGTGCAGGGCCAGGGCCACCCCGCCCATCAGGGCCGGGCCCAGCACCACCGCGAACTTGCCCACCATGTTGTAAAAGCCGAAGAACTCGGCCGAACGCCCACCGGGGATCAATCCGGCGAAGAACGAGCGGCTGAGGGCCTGGATGCCGCCCTGGACCAGCCCGACCACCGCCGCCAGAACGTAGAACTCGGCCGGCCGGGTCATGAACGCGCCCCAGACGGTCACCGCCAGGTAGACGGCCAGGGCCAGATAAATCCCCCGTTTGGCCCCGATCCTGGAGCCCAGCCGGCCGAAGGCCAGGGCCGAGGGGAATCCCACGAACTGGGTTATCAGCAGGGCGATGATCAGCGAGGAACGGGGGAAGCCCAGCGACAGTCCGTAATCCACGGCCATCCGGATGATGGTGTCCACCCCGTCAATATAGCACCAGTAGGCCAGCAGGAAGATGAAAGCCTGCCTGTGGCGTCGCAGCGAGGACAGGGTGCCGGCCAGCCGCCGGATGCCCCCGGCCAGGGCCGACTTTGCCCTGGCGGCGGCATTGGCCGGCTCGCGGACGAACATCAGCAGGGGGAGGGAGAAGGCTGCCCACCACAGGCCGACGGTGAGGAAGGAGACGCGGATTGCCTGGCTTCCGTCGGACAGGCCGAACAGAGCGGGCCTGAGGAACATCAGCACGTTGAGGGCGAAAAGCAACCCGCCACCCAGATAACCCAGAGCGTAGCCCAGCGAGGAGACGTAATGCCGGCGCTCCTCTGATGCCACCACGGGGAGCAGCGAATCGTAGAAGATATTGGCGCCGGAGAACCCGACAACGGCCAAAGCGAAAACAAAGCTGGCCATGGCCCAGGAGCCCTGGGGCACCACGAAAAGGAGGCAGGCCATGGCCACGCCCAGCCCGGCGAAAAGCGCGAGGAATAATTTTTTAAATGCTCCCTGGTCGGCCACCGCTCCCAAAAGCGGGGCCAGCAGGGCCACCGTCAGGCCGGCCAGGGAATTGGCCAGCCCCAACCGGGCCGTACTGACCGCGGTGTCGGCCCCGGCGCTGTAGAACTCCTTGAAGAAGACCGGGAAGAAGCCGGCCACCACGGTGGTGACGAAAGCCGAATTGGCCCAGTCGTACAGGGCCCAGGACAGGACCGCCCTTTTCTCCGTTCCGGCCTTGGTGTAGGGGTGCGGGGCCATTGCTAGTAATATATGGTATCAACGACCGCGCGACCGCTGTGGTCAAAACGGATCCCTTCCATCTCCAGAAGCCTCCGCTTCATGGCCAGGCCGCCCTGGTAGCCTCCCAGGGAGAGGTCGGAACGCAGGGCCCGGTGGCAGGGGATGACGACGGGGAATGGATTTTTCGCCAGGGCCGTGCCCACGGCCCTGGCGGCGCAGGGAGATCCGATGCGGCGTGCCATGCGGCCATAGGTGCTCACCCGGCCCCGGGGGATGCCGGCCTCAGCCAGCAGGACCCGGCGCTGGAAGGGGGGGCAGAGGTCCAGGCGCAGCAGGTCCAGGTCAAAGGATACCGGCCGTCCGGAGAGGAAGGAAACAATGACCTCGGCCAGTTCGTCCAGCTTCCGGCAAGGCGCGCCGGCCCGGGACCCGGGAAACAGCCGCCGCAGGCGTTTTTCAGTCCAACCATTTGCACTGGGGAGCAGGATGCGGTCGACGACGGAACGGTCCCGCCTCCACAGCAGGGCCATGGTCCCGAAGGGCGTGGCGAAAAGCAGGAAGCGGCCGGGATCGGGGGCGGCGGTCAGAGCAGGGTCCCCCGAAGGATCATTCCGGCCAGGGAGAAGTAGAGCAGCAGCCCGGAGACGTCCACCAGGGTGGCCACCAGCGGGGCCGAGGACGTGGCCGGGTCGAAGCCCAGGCGGCGCAGGATGAAGGGAAGCATGGAGCCCACCACCGTCCCCCACATGACCACGCCCAGCAGGGAAAGCCCCAGGGTGACGGCCACCAGAGGCCAGTGGGGGCCGTAGACGTCGGTGAAGACGGACCAGGCCGCGATCCTCAGGAAGCCGATGCATCCCAGTATCGCCCCCAGCAACAGGCCGGACGCCAGCTCGCGGCGCATCACCCGCCACCAGTCCCGAAGATGGACCTCGCCCAGGGCCATGGCCCTGATGACCAGGGTGGCGGCCTGGGACCCGGAGTTGCCGCCCGAGGAGATGATCAGGGGCACGAACAGGGCCAGGATTACGGCCTTGGCGATCTCGGCCTCGAAGCGGCCCATGGCGGCGACGGTGAACATCTCGCCGAAAAGGAGGATGACCAGCCAGCCGGCCCGGCGCTTGACCATCTGCCAGACCGGGGTGGAGATGTAGGGGTAAGCCAGGGCCTCCAGGCCGCCGAACTTGTGGATGTCCTCGGTGTCCGCCTCCTCGGCCACGGCCATGACGTCGTCGATGGTGACGATGCCGATGAGGAACCCGTTGGCGTTGACCACCGGCAGGGCCAACCGGCCGTACTTGCGGAAGGTCTTCAGGGCCTGCTCCTGTGATTCGGTGACCGCGAGGGAGGTGAAGGAATGATTCATGAGATTGGAGATCCGGACGGCCGGCCTGGCCAGCAGCAGTTCCCTGATGGAGATGTCGTCCAGCAGCCGGCCGCGCTCGTCCACCACGTAGATGACGTCCAGCGACTCCACCTCGCGCCCGCGCTGGCGGATGTGGCCCAGGGCCTTGGCCGCCGTCCATTCCGGCTGGACGGCGATGTACTCCGGGGTCATCAGCCGGCCGACGCTGCCCTCGGGATAGCCCAGCAGCGACTGGGAGATGCGCCGCTCCTCGGGGGTCAGCAGCTCCAGCAGATTCCTGACCAGCGGACCGGGAAGCTCCTCCAGCAGGGCGGTGCGGTCGTCGGGCGACATCTCGTTGAGCACCTTGGCCACGTCCTCGCGGCCCAGGGAGCGCAGGAGCCTCTTCTGGTCCTCCAGCTCCAGGTACTCGAAGGCGTCGGCGGCCATGGCCACCGGCAGCAGGCGGAAGACCACGGCCTGGTCGCTGCGTTCCAGGTCGGAGAGCAGGTCGGCCAGGTCGCTGGGATGCAGGTCCTCCAGCGCCTCACGGACCAGGCCGAACTGGCGGTTGGAGATCAGCTCCCGGATCTCGGGCTGCAGAAGTTTTCCGAGCATAAGGCCGCCGTTTTAAGCGTTTAGTCCCAAATACTTCAATAAGGATTCCATGAAATCGGGAAATAACCCGTTTTACAAAGCTGCTGCCACAAGATGTCTGGAGATGGCCGATTCTCAGCTTTTACGCGATTTCGTCCAGGAGTCCTTGAGCCCCAGGGTGCGGTTGAAGGCCGGCCGGCCCGCGGCCGAGTCCCTGGCGTCGGCGCAGAAGTAGCCGTGGCGCAGGAACTGGAAAACGTGTCCGGGAGCGGCGCCGGCCAGCGCCGGCTCCAGCTTGCAGCTTGCCAGGACCTCCATGGAATCGGGGTTGACCGGCGAGTCGGGGGTGGGCGCCGGCTCGGTGAACAGCTGGCCGTAAAGCCTGACCTCGGCCTCCGCGGCATGCGAAGCCGAGACCCAGTGGAGCGTTCCCTTGACCTTGCGGCCGTCGGGCGAGTCGCCGCCCCGGGTAGCCGGGTCGTAGGTGCACCTTAGCTCGATTACTGAACCCTGGTCGTCCTTGATGACCTCTGTGCATTTGATATAGTAGGCGTGCTTCAGCCTGACCTCGGCCCCGGGCGAGAGCCGGAAATAGCCCTTGAGCGGGTCCTCCATGAAGTCTTCGCGTTCGATCCACAGCTCCCGGGAGAAGGGCACCTTCCTGGTCCCGGCCGAGGGGTCCTCGGGGTTGTTTTCGGCCTGCATCTCCTCGGTCTTACCATCGGGATAGTTGGTGATGACCACCTTGAGCGGCCTGAGCACTGCCATGCGGCGCGGAGCGGTCTTGTTCAGCTCCTCGCGAACGTAGTGCTCCAGCAGGGCCTGGTCGATGGTGCTGATGCGCTTGGCCACCCCGATGCGCTCGCAGAAGGCCTTGATGGCCGAGGGGGTGAAGCCGCGGCGGCGCAGGCCGGCAATGGTCGGAAGGCGCGGGTCGTCCAGCCCGGCCACCTTGCCCTGCCGCATCAGCTCGATATACTTCCGCTTGCTCATCAGGGTGTAGGTCATGTTGAACCGGGCGAACTCGATCTGCCGGGGGTGATGGATCTTTTTGCCCCAGGGCCCAGAGCCGTCGTCGGTGCGGCCCCGGTTTATGGCAGTGATGTACCAGTCATACAGCGGCCGGTGGTCCTCGTACTCCAGCGAGCACAGCGAATGGGTGATGCCCTCGATGGAGTCCTCCAGGCCGTGGGCCCAGTCGTACATGGGATAGATGCGCCACTTGTCCCCCTGCCGGTGGTGGGGCATGTGCAGAATGCGGTACATCACCGGATCGCGCATGTTCAGGTTGGGCGAGGCCATGTCTATCCTGGCCCTAAGGGTCTTGGCGCCGTCCGGGAACTCGCCCTGGCGCATGCGGCGGAACAGGTCAAGGTTCTCGTCGGCGCCACGCTTCCTTCCCGGGCTCTCCTTTCCCGGCTCGGTCAGCGAGCCGCGGGCGGCCGAGACCTCGTCCGACGACAGATCGCAGACGTAGGCCAGGTCCTTCTTCACCAGCTCCTCGGCCCACTCATACATCCGCTCGAAGTAATCGGAGGCGAAGAACAGCCTGTCTTCCCAGTCGGCTCCCAGCCAGCGGCAATCCCCGATGATGGCGTCCACGTACTCCTGCTCCTCCTTGGCCGGGTTGGTGTCGTCGAAGCGGAGGTTGAACTTGCCGCCGAACTTGACCGCCATGCCGTAGTCTATCCACAGGGCCTTGGCGTGGCCGATGTGCAGCAGGGCGTTGGGCTCGGG
>DHHE01000220.1:0-6791 GCA_002403115.1 bacterium UBP2_UBA4780
GGGGGCGAGTCGCTGCGCTGCCACGTCATCCTCTACCGCACCAACGCCCAGAGCCGGGCCCTGGAGGAGGGCATGCGGCGGAACTCGCTGCCCTACGTCATCGTGGGGGGCGTCAAGTTCTACGAGCGGCGCGAGGTCAAGGACGTGCTGGCCTACCTCAAGGTCATCTGCAACCCGGCCGACGAGGTCAGCCTGCGGCGCATCGTCAACGTGCCGGGCCGGGGGATAGGCGAGACCACGGTCATGCGGCTGGCGGCCTACGCCAGGGAGGCCAAACTCCCGCTCTACGACGCGCTGGGCCAGGCCGACAGGGTCCCCGGGCTGGGGCCCGGCGTCAGGCAGGCGCTGGGGGCTTTCAAGACGTTGATAGACAATATAAGGGCATTCTCACAGGATAACGACGCCGAGGGGACGGCCAAGCAGGTGGTGGAATCCATCGGCTACCTGGAATACCTCAAGGACCAGTACACCGACCTCGAGGAGCAGAGGAACCGGCTGGAGAACGTTTACGAGCTGGTCTCGGCGGCCGACGACTTCTGCCAGAGATCGGAGGAAAAGTCGCTGCCGGCCTTCCTGGCCGAAGTATCGCTGATCGCCGACATCGACCGCTGGAACGAGGGGGCCGAGGCTGTCACCCTGATGACCATGCACAACGCCAAGGGGCTGGAGTTCGACCACGTCCACATCGTCGGGCTGGAGGACGGGCTGCTGCCGCACTCGGCCTCGCTGGAAAGCCAGCAGGAGCTCGAGGAGGAGCGCCGCCTGTTCTACGTGGCCGTCACCCGGGCCCGCAAGACCCTGGAGATGCTGTACGCCCGGTCGCGGCGACGCTACGGGGGCCTGCTGCCGTCCACGCCCTCGCGCTTCCTGGCCGAGGTGCCATCCAAGCTGGTCAGGACCGAGGCCGTCAAGAGAAGTGACGATGATATTCCGGATTCGACCGACTACGGGACGAGGCAGAGGGTCAAGGGCGTCAGGGTGCGGCACCCGGTGTGGGGGGTGGGGACGGTGGTCGAGGCCGAGGGCGAGGGCGATGACATGAAGCTTTCGATCATCTTCTCCGGGGGCATGAGGAAGAAGGTGATGGCCGGTTTCGTGGAGCCGGTGAGGTAGCTACCGATGGTCTGGCAGCCAAGGCGGCGGCCGGTGCGCCAGAGATGCTGCTGGCAGCACTATGGCGGCGAGCCGGGGTGGTGGCAACCGGTCCCCCTGCTGTGGGAGAAATACAAGCTGCTATTCCTGGTCGGCGAGTGGTCGGGCGTGCAGGCGTTGTCGCGGGCCATGCTGGCCATCGCCGAACGGCACAGCGACGAGCTGCTACAGGCCAAGGGACTGGCCGGGCTGGGCTGGCTTCACATACAACAGGGGCGGTACGAACAGGCTCAAGCCGCTTTGGCGGAGTCGCGGCGGCTGTTCGAAAAGCTGGGCAACGACGAGGGTCTGGTAAGCGTCCTGGGGAACCAGGGGGTGCTGCTGTTCGTCCAGAAGCGCTACCCCGAGGCCCTGGAGATGTTCCTTCAGCAGCACCGCCTGGCGGAGGACACGAACAACTCCATCCAGATCAGCCGCGCCCTGAACTTCATCGGCCTGGTGCACGTGGAGACAGGCGAAAGCCAAAAGGCTCTGGAGTGCTTCGGACGGCGTTTGGAGATGGAGCAGCGGGCAGGCAACACGGAACAGGTCCGCTCCGTGCTGTGCAACATCGGCTACGCCCACCTGAGGAACGGCGAATACGGCCTGGCCGAAGAACACCTGACCAAGAGCCTGGAGCTGGGCCGGAAGATCGGCGACATCCAGGGATGTTACGTGACCGTGGGGAACCTGGCCGGCCTTCACCAGCTGCGCCGGGAATGGCCGATGGCCGAGCACCATCTGAAGGCGGCGCTGGAATACGCCGGGCGGTTGTGTGACGTGAGGGGCGAGTTACAGTGCCTGCGGGACCTGAGCCTGGCCTGCAGGGAGATGGGGAAGGAGGCCGAGGCCCGTGGGCACGAGGCCCTGGCCGAGGAACGGCAGAGGCTTCTCGATAGCGGAGGGCCGGCGTGAGGCGCTGGAAACCATGCCGGGAGCCGCTGTGGACCGAACTGCCGGGCGGCGGGTTTCGTCCCTTCGGGCTGAGGGCGCGGAAGGTCGAGGTGCTGCACCGGATCGGCGACTGGGACCGGGCAACCTCGATGCTGGAGGCGGACCTCAAGGCTTAGTCCGGGGCAGGACTGGCGGCGGAGCGGGCCCGGTGCCTTTTGACGCTGGGCGTCCTCCGCATCCAGAAGGGGGACAACCAGGGGGGCGAGGACAAGATCTCCGAGGCCGTCGGGCTCTTCCAGACGGCCGGCGACCGGGAGGGGGCCTTCTCCGGCAGGATGAGGCTGGCCAGGCTGGCGATAGGGACCGGGAGGTTCGAGTCGGGGGAGAGGCTCAACGAGGAGCTGATGGAGGAGGCCAGGCGGGCCGGCGACCGGGCGACCGAGCTGCAGCTGCTGAAGAACCGTGGCATGCTTTGCATGTACGCCCGGCGGTCCGAAGAGGCCCTGGAGATATTTGAACGGACCATCGAGGCCCACAGCGGGACAGGCGATTTGTGGTCGGTCTCGCACACCCTGGGCTGCATGGGGAACGTGCATTTCGACCGCGAGGACTACCGGCCGGCCGTCGATCTCTACGAGAGGTCGGCCCGGCTGTGCCGCAAGGTAGGAAACGTATACTCCGAGTACTACTCGCTCTACAACCTGGCCCTGTGCCTCGTCAGGACCGGGCAGGAGGATGCGGCGCTGGCCAGATACCGCGAGGTTCTTTCACTGGCCCTGAGGCTGGACGACCGGGACGGGGCCAAGGAGATAGGGGGCTACATAACGGAGCTGGAGGAAAAAGCTGGGATATAGGCATCGCCGCGAGCCGCTGTGGACCTGCATGTCCGGCGGCGGGTTTCATCCCTTCGGGCTCAGGGCGATGAAGGCCGAGGTGCTGCACAAGATCGGCGACTGGGACCGGCTCGAGGAGATGTGCCGCCGGGACCTGGAGCTGGCGCGCGGGGGGGCCGAACGCGGCTTCCTGCTGCTGAAGCTGGGCACGCTTTCCGCCCAGCGCGGCGACGCCGCTGCCGCCGAGGGCATGATCGGCGAGGCCCTGGAACGCTTCCGGGAGGCGGGCCGGGCCGAGGGCGGGGAGCAATGCCGCCGGGCACAGCTGAACATCATGGTCTCCCGCGGCGCGTTCGCCGAGGCGGTGGCGGCCGCCGAACGGCTACTGGCCGAAGCCGAGGCCCGCGGCGACGAGGCCGCCGTCTGCGAGTTCCTCAACGTGCTGGGGATCGCCTGCATGGAGCAGCGCCTGCACGAGGAGGCGTTGGGCCACTTCCGCCGCAAACTGGAGATGGCGGAGCGGCTGGGCCTGCCCGGCGACCAGCTGACGGCGCTGGGTAACATCGGCTGCGTGCTGCAGGATATGGGCCGTTACCAAGAGGCCAGGGAACACGTCATCCGTTCGATCTCCATCTGCCGGAGAATCGGCGACAGGTACAACGAGTATTACGCGGTCTACAACCTGGGCAAGGCCTACGAGCGGCTGGGCCGGCCCGACGACGCCCTGCGCTGCTACCGCGAGGACCTGGACATGGCCCGGCAGCTGGGCGACGGGCCGGGGGAGATGACGATACTGGAGGACATGGCACGGGTGACGGAAATGCCGGCTGAAGGCGGCCATGGCAGCTAGAGACAGGCGGGGGATCTTCGGCCGGTTGCTCTGGTCTTCTCTGAAGGACGGCGGTTTCTACCCGTTTGAGCTGAGGGCGGCGAAAGGGGAGTTGCTGCTGCTGTCGGGAAGATGGGACGAGCTGGACGAGATCTACCGCCGGGATCTCGAAGCGGCCCAGAGATCCCAAACCGGATACTACATCCGCTATTACATGATGAAAAAGGCGGAGTTGCTGGTCCGTCGCCAAATGTACCCGGAAGCCAGGGACCTGCTGAAAAAAGTCGACGAGATGACCGAGGAAGCCGGAGAGCAAGACTTACGGGAAAGGGCCCGAGACCTGATGGTGGGGGTATGTATATTCCTGGAGGACTACGTCAGGGCCGAGGCCATTCTGGACCAGTTCATCGAGACCGCCAGGAGCCGGGGGAACCAGCCGGCTGTGGGTTGGTTCCTCAACTACAGGGCGGCCATCATGATGAACAAGGGCGAGACAGTGAGGGCGCTGGAGATCATGGGGGAACGTCTGGCGATTGCCAGGCGTTACGGCGGGCATCGCGACATCGCCCAAGGATGCATTTCCATAGGGGGCATTTGGGCGAACATGGGGCGGTACGGCCGTAGCTTACGGTATTCCAGGCTGAGCGCCGCCATCAGCCGCAAAATCGGGGACAAGTACCTCCTGTACTACGCGATCTATAACATGGCCACCGCTTGCGAAGGATTGGGCCGGAGGCGCGATGCATTGAGGTACTTCGGCGAAGACCTGGAGATGGCCCGCCAGCTGGGCGACGGGCCGGGGGCCGAGCAGATACTGGGGGACATCACCCGGGTGGAGGAATCGGCAGCAGATTCATTAACATGCCCGGACGGAAGGTAAGAAAATCGGCCGGCAAGAGGCATAAATTCCGACTGGGGCGGCTCCACTGGTCCGCCCTGCCGGGCGGCGGCCACTACCCCTTCGGCCTGAGGGCGGCCAAGGCCGAGGTCCTCCTTTTGGTGGGCCGGTGGACCGAGCTGGAGCAGATGTACCGCCAGGATTGCGACCGGGCCAGGGCCGCCGGGATGAGGGGCGTCCAGGCCAGGTTGCTGATGCATCACGGCGAGCTTCTGGGGTGGCGACGTCACGACAAAAGGGCGCGGGTCCTGCTGGAGGAGGCCGCGGCCATCTTCCGGGAGCTGGGGGACGACCGGGGCCTGCTGCAGTGCCGCAACGGCCAGGCGGTGACCTGCATCGCCCTCGGGGAATACGAACGGGCCGAGGCACTGGTGACCGAGTCGGAGGGGAGCGCCCGGCGCAGGGGATACAGACAGATCCTGTGCTGGCTGTTGAACAGCCACGCGGTCCTCTGCCGGGAGCGTGGGCAGATAGAAAGGGCCATCGCCTATATCGAGGAGAGGATGACGATCTCACAGGAACTGGGCGGGCTGACCGAAGTCGCCAGCAGCCACATGAACCTGGCGGTAATGTTCTCCGAGGACGGGAGGCACGACCTGGCATTGGAGCAGAACCGGGCCGCCCTGGAACTGGGCCACAGGATGGGCGACGCCGTGCTGCAGAACTACGCGCTCTACAACCAGGCGCAGATATTCAGAAAGATGGGCAGGGGGGTCGAGTGCCTTGACTGCCTGCGCCAGGCATTGGCGATATCGCGGCACCTGGGCGACGAGCCGATGGAGAGGGACATCCAGAAAGACATGTCCAATGTGGAGAAGGCCATGCGCAAGAACAAAAAGATAGAGGATCTATGAACATACTGGCCATCAACGGCAGCCCCAACCGGCGAGGCCACGGGGCCCGCATCATAGAGGCCATGCTCAGGCCGGCGGTCAGGGCCGGATGCCGGGCCGAGGTCGTCCATATTTACGACAAGCGCATCTCGGGCTGCGCCGCCTGCGACCACTGCAAGAGGTCCGCCGCCACCGAGTGCGCCATAAACGACGCCATGCAGGTCCTCTACCGCAAGATCGCGGCGGCCGACGCCGTGGTCGTCTCCACTCCGGTCTACATGGGCCACGTCAGCGGCCCGCTGAAGACCTTCCTGGACCGGTGGTACGCCTTCGTCGACGGCAGGTTCAAGGCGCGCACCCTGCCGGGCAAGAAGCTGGCGGTGGTGGTCACCTCCGGGGCGCCGGCCGGGTCCTATTCCGACGTGGCCCGCTACCTCAAGCGGTGGCTGGGGGACTTCCTGAAGATGGTGCCGGTGGCCTCCATCGAGGCCGGGGGCCTGAAGAGAGGCTCCCCGCTGGATCCCGGGGTCCTCATGAAGGCCGAGAAGGTCGGGCGGTCGCTGGCCAGGATAATCGACAAAACGCCGGGCACTTGACGGCCCCCAGTTTTGGTGCTATATTAACGTGAGCTGGGAACCGGCCTATCTTGAAACTTGGCGCTCCGGGGAGCTCCGGAAGAGAAGCCAGGAGGCGGAAAAGCTCCTGGCTTCGTGCGCATTGTGCCCCAGGGCCTGCGGGATAAACAGGCGGGACGGCGAAATCGGCCACTGCCGGTCCGGATACCTGCCGAAGGTATCCAGCTGGAACGCCCACCATGGCGAGGAGCCGCCCATCTCGGGCACCCGGGGCTCGGGCACCATCTTCTTCGCCAACTGCAACCTGGCCTGCGCCTATTGCCAGAACTGGCCGATCAGCCAGCTGGGCCAGGGCCGCGAGGTTTCCCTCGATGACATGGCCGGGATGATGCTGGAGCTGCAGGGGCGGGGATGCCACAACATCAACTTCGTCACCCCGTCCCACATGGCGGCCCAGATAGTCATGGCCCTGGAGATGGCGGCGGGCAAGGGGCTCCGGATCCCGCTGGTCCACAACTCCAGCGGGTACGATTCCATGTCCGCCTTGCGCCTGATGGACGGCTTGGTGGACATATACATGCCGGACATCCGCTACCTGGACCCGGCTGTCTCCCAAGAATATTCGGACGCGGCCGATTATCCGGAAGCCGCCAAGAAGGCGCTCAGGGAGATGTGGCGCCAGGTCGGGCCGCTGCAGCTCGACGAACGCGGCATCGCGTACCGGGGGATGCTGGTCAGGCATTTGGTGCTGCCCAACAACCTGTCGCAGTCAAACGAATGCCTGGGGTTCCTGGCCAG
>DHHE01000220.1:6804-8497 GCA_002403115.1 bacterium UBP2_UBA4780
TGCCTCCAGGAGGAGGAGTATCGAGAGGTGGTGGAGAGGGCCGAGAAGCTGGGGTTCGAGAACGGCTGGTTCCAGGAGCTGGACCGCTCGGGCGGCGGTCCGGGGGGCAGGATAGTGAAAGACGAATGAAAAACGGGGTCACTAACAATGGTAAATATCAAAATCACAAATAACCTTTCATCCTTAGACGTTCTTCGCGCCCTGCAAGTTGAAGGGTGAAAATGTCATCTTTCAGACAGTGAGGCAGGGCAGGCATCTCAAGATGACATTTTACCAAAGTTCAGGAGGTTAAATAAGGCATGAACACCGCCAAGACCGTCGCCCTGATGACCCTGATGACCGTGGGCTTCGTGCTGCTGGGTCAGTACCTGGGGGGGCAGCAGGGCATGATCATGGCCCTGGTGCTGGCGGCGGCCATGAACATGACCGCCTACTGGTTCTCGGACAAGATCGCACTGATGAGCTACCGGGCCCAACAGGTGTCCGAGGCCGAGGCGCCGGAGCTGCACGCCATGGTCCGCGGCCTGGCCACCCGGGCCGGGTTGCCCATGCCCAAGGTCTACGTCATCCCCTCGGCCTCGCCCAACGCCTTCGCCACCGGCCGCAACCCGGCCCACGCGGCGGTGGCGGTGACCGACGGCATCATGCGCTTGCTGAACCGGCAGGAGCTGGAAGGGGTCATCGCCCACGAGCTGGGGCACGTCAGGAACCGCGACATCCTCATCGGCTCCATCGTGGCCACCCTGGCCGGGGCCGTCACCATGCTGGCCAGGATGGCAAGTTTCGGAGCCATGTTCGGCGGGTACGGCAACCGGGACCGCGAGGGCGGAGGCAATGCCATCGGCCTCCTGGCCATGGCCATCCTGGCGCCCATCGCCGCCCTGGTGGTGCAGATGTGGATCTCGCGCACCCGCGAATACCAGGCCGACGCCACCGGGGCCGCCATCGCCGGGACGCCTTTGGGTCTGGCCGGGGCGCTGGAGAAGATGGAGGCCGGGGCCCAGCGGGTGCCCATCCCCAACGCCAACCCGTCGTCGGCCCACATGTTCATCGTCAACCCGCTGTCGGGGAAGAGCCTGATGTCGATGTTCTCCACCCACCCGCCGATAGCGGAGCGGGTCAGCAGGCTCAGGGCTATGCGTTAGCTTACCTAACCGCGGAGGTCGCAGGGGAGATAACAAGGACCAACGGGTCAACAACCACAAGCGATAAATCAAGGATTCCAACCAGTGAAAAAGACCTCAGCCCTCGCCATCGCGGCAGCCCTGGCCCTGTCGGCCGGCGCTGCCCTGGCCGCCCCGCTCAGCCTGTACCGGATCGAGCTCAAACCCGGCACCGACGCTTACCGTTTCGCGGCGCAGCACCGGATGCCGGTCTATCACATCGGCCGGTCGCTGCTATTGTCCGGCGCCCCTGCGGATGCCTTCCGTCCGGCCGAAGTCGCCGGCCAGTTCCTGGTCTACCGGGGCGACAGCCGCGACCTGCGCTGGCTGCACCAGAAGCGCGGCGGCCCGGCCCTGGACGGATCGATCCAACCATTATTCCAAGACGAGGGGCTGGCCCTGGTGAGATCCTCGGATCTGGCGGGCATCAGGACGTCCGGTCTGGTGGCCGTAGAGTTCCCGGAACAGCCGATCCCGCTGGTCCTGCAGTCGACCCTGGTCAATCCGGGTCTGGAATACGACCCGGCGAT
>DHHE01000003.1 GCA_002403115.1 bacterium UBP2_UBA4780
CGCCTCCTCTTCTCCTCCAGACGACGCTCCACCGCCGAACGCGACGGCCTGGTCGCCCTGCGCGCCTTCGGCCGGGCAAGGGCCCGGGTGATGAGGGCCAGGAGCCTCTGCCGGGCGTCCAGCCGGTTGGCCTCCTGGGTGCGGAAGCGGCGGGCCTCGATCACCAGCGTCCCGTCCCGCTTCAGCTTGTCCCCGGCCAGGGCCCGCAGGCGCTGCTTGACCTCGTCCGAAAGCGACTGCGTCCCGGCCAGGTCGAACCTCAGCTCCACCGCCGTGGCCACCTTGTTGACGTTCTGGCCGCCCGGCCCCGAGGCCCGGACGAAACGCTCGGTGATGTCGCGCGGGTTTAGTTCCATTCCCTTACGCGTTTCCCGGCGCCGCGGCCCTGGCCGGGCGCCTTCCTGCCTGGTAGGACAACTCGAGCAGAACCCCGATCAGCACCGGGACGAAGGTTATCAGCGCGCCGCCGGCCAGCGCCTTGAGGACGACGCCTGGTTCGGCCTGCTGCACCAGGCCCACGGCCAGCAGGGCCCAGAACAGGGCGCTCAGGGCGAGGAGGACCCGGCCCACGGCCGCTTTCCACCCCTGTTTTCCCTTTCCCCGCGCTTTTGCGGATGCCGGCAAACCGGCTGCCGCCGCCGCATCGGGCGGGGCCGCCTCCGGCATCCCCGAGGCAACCTGGGCCGGCGAGCGGGCCAGCGACATGGCCCGTCCCTTCCGGAGCACGGCCAGGCCGATGATGACGATCGACGCCACCATCGGCAGCAGGATCAGCGCCAGCAGGGATTTGGAGAGCACCAGGAAGTCGTAGGCGGCGTGGGCCAGGTAGGCCCAGAGGAAGCCCAGGGCGATCAGCTTCCCGGAGCCCGAGGCGGCGAACCTGGCCCGTCCGATGTAGTAGCCCATGACCACCCCGGCGAAACAGTGAAGCGGCAGCGAGGTCACCGCCCGGGCTACGCCCACCGCGAATCCCCGGGACAGCACGTAAAACAGGTTCTCCACCGCGGCGAAGCCCAGGGCGCTGGCCCCGGCGTAGACGATGCCGTCGTTCTCCTCGTTGAACTCCTTTTGCCCCCAGGCCACCAGAAACACCGGCGCCATCTTCACCAGCTCCTCGACCGGGGCGATCCTGACGAAGGAGTCCCACAGCGCTGCCGGGATGTTTCCCCGGTGTGCTACCGGGATCCAGTCCAAAGCCGTTTCCACCAGCACCGCCGGGATGAACCCCAGGGCTCCCAGGGCCATGGTCTTCAGCAGCAGGCCCGCCGGCTCCCGCTCGTTGCGGTCCATGTAGAGTATCAGGTACAGCAGCAGGGCCCCGGGCAGCAGGGCCAGCAATGCCAGAAGGATTATGGTCATCTAGCTCCAGAAAACTGGGAAAAGATCTCCGGGTTAATCAGCGTCGATCTGCGTCCCTGTTCGTGGCCTACCGGAACCACAGTCCGGTCACTTTGCCGTCCCGGTCCAACACCAGCACCAGTTTCATCCCGCCCTTTTGGAACTTGACCCGCCACTCATGGACCGTCATGTCCTGGCCGTAGGGCTTCTGCCCCAGATAAGCTTCCGAAATCCAGTCGCCTAACCCGCCCCTGAGCATTTTGTTGACCTCCAGGTATCTTTGGGTGGTGAAACCCCCGGAAAACATGATGCCGTGGAAATCCCGGCAGAAGGCGGAGGTGTCCTCCCGGTTGAAGCCATCCTTGATCGAGAACATGGACCGGGCCGCGTCTTCCGACGGCGGGGTCGGCGATGGCCTCTCGCAGCCGATCGACGGCATCAGCACGGCCAAGGCCAAAATTGCTATGCAATAATAGCGCATCTTCCCTCCCGAAAAAAGCCGGGCCTTGGGCCCGGCTCCCTTCTTCCCCGGCTACTTGACCACTTCGAACCTGCCGCCCTTGACCAGCCACATGACGTAGGGGCTGTTTTTCAGGTCCCCGTTCTCGTCGAACTCCAGGGTCCCCCGGGCCCCGTTGAAGGCGTTGGAGTGTATGGCCTCGGCCATCCTCCGCCCTTCGGTGCTGCCGGCGATCTCGATGGACTTGAGGATGACGTTGGCCGCGTCGTAGGCGTAGAGGGAGTAGGGACCTATGTCCCCGTAGGAGGCCCGGTAGTCGGCCAGGAACTTCCTGGCGCTCTCCAGCTGGTCGAAATCCGGCCCGTAGGAGAGGTAGGACCCCTCGGCGTCCCGGCCGGCGATCTTGAGAAATTCCTGCTCGATGGTGGCGTCGCCGGAGATGAACACCGCCTTCATGCCCAGGCGCCGCATCTGGGTCACCAGCAGTCCGGCCTCCGAGTAGTAGCCGCCGAAATAGAGCACCTCGGGCGCCAGAGGTTTGATCTTGGTGAGCACCGCCGAGAAATCCTTGTCCCCCCTGGCGATGTGCTCGTAGGCCACCGGCTTCAGGCCCAGGTTCTTCTCGAACTCCCGGGCCAGGCCCTGGCCGTAGGTGGTCTTGTCGTCGATGACGGCCACCCGCTTCCTCTTGAGAACGTCCCGGACGAACTGGGCGGCCATGGCCCCCTGCTGGTCGTCGCGGCCGCAGGCCCGGAAGATGGTGGAACGCTTCTCCCTCAGGGTCAGGTCCGGGTTGGTCGAGGAGGGCGTGATCTGCACCACCCCCGACTCGTAGTAGACGGCCGAGGCCGGGATGGTGCAGGACGAGCCGTAGTGGCCCACCGCCGCCGCCGCCCCCAGGTTGACCAGCTTGTTGGCCACCGCCACCGCCTCCTTGGGGTCGGAGCGGTCGTCCTCCCACAGGATCTCGATCTTCTTGCCCAGCAGGCCCCCGCGGTCGTTCCACTCCTGCACCGCCAGCTTGACGCCGTTGAGGATGTCCTGCCCCTGCTTGGCGTCGGAGCCGGTCATCGGCCCGGCCACCCCGATCTTGACGGTGCGCGGGCCCAGGTTGCACGAGGCCAGTGCGGCCAGTGCCGCAACGGCGGCGATGGCGACGATCTTTTTCATCCCCAGTTCTCCTTGTTCAATCGTTGGACTAATCTTGCCGTTCTTTGTTTTTACCCAGCACCCTGACGAAGGAGAAGACCACCAGCGCCAGGATCAGCCCCCATGATAGTACCATGAACAAAACGCCCCAGACGTTCATGTTTTTCCTCCGGTGCTTTAATGGCTCGTTGCCTGCTCTGTATTCGCTCGGAATCCCCGGTTACTTCCAGAAATCGCCCAGCCACCAGTTGCTGGTGGCGCTGTATCGAAGACTGACCCACCGGGCGGCAGCCGCCATCTCCTTGAGGCAGGCCACCCATTCGTTCCAGCTGTCCTTCTGCATTCCCTCCAGCTGCTGCTGCATCATCTCGTTGGCCTGCTGGCCGGCTCCGGTCTGGCCCGCCTGCTCCTGCATCTGCTGGGCCAGGGCCATCATGGCCGCTACGTCGCCCGATTCCTTGAGGGCCTGCATCTCCTTCTGCTTCTTCTTCAGGTCGGCCTTGGTGGCCTCGTCGCCCTCTTTCTTCTTGGGAGCCTGCTTGGGCGTTGGGCCGAAGACTTTCTCATGGTATTTATGGGGTATCATCGGGCCGTCGGAGGCCGGGTCCCAGTACTGAACGTACCTCAGCCACTGGTATTGAGCAAACAGTTTGTCGTAATCCGACTGGGTGTGTCCGTACCGATCGATCAACCTCTGCAGGGCGGTGAACGGCTCCGGCAGGATGTATTCCGAACCCATCACCTTCTGCTTGAAGCCAGTGGAGTCGGGTATGGTCACCTCCAGGCTGGCGAACTCGGACGGCTCCCCGCCGGTCTGGCCTTTGTAGCGGACCCGGTAGACAACGGTGAAGCCCTTGCGGAATTCCCCGCCGCTCTCGAATGAGCGGATCAGGTCGTAGGGACCCAGAGTCTTCTGGTAGAAGGCCTTGATCTTGTCCAGCCCGTCGTTGGTCACCCGGTCCAGCGGTTTGTCGGGCGCCGCCTGGCTGCTGGGGTAGAGCAAGGAGCTCTTGGTTGTCCTGTCGTCCGGCCCCTCGTCGCCGCCGTCGGCCAGACAGGGGGGAGAGTAAATGGTCGTCGCAGCGGCTATCGACACCAATACAAAGAACAGATGCGTCAGGGATCGCTTGCTTGTCATGGCTTCATCAACCTTTCTTGCGCTATGATGCTTCTCGTTTGTTGGTGGGTTTGTTGCAGC
>DHHE01000062.1:0-866 GCA_002403115.1 bacterium UBP2_UBA4780
GCCTGCACTCCCACTGCACCACCGGCATGGCGCCCACCTCCTACTTCGCCGCCGCCCAGGCCGGGGCCGACATCCTGGACTGCGCCATCAGCCCATTCGGCTCGGGCACCAGCCAGCCGCCCACCGAGGCCATGGCCGAGATGCTGGAGGGGGCGGGCTTCGCCCTCAAGGTGAACAAGGCGCTCTTTCTGGACGTGGCCGAGTACTTCCAGGACATCAAGGACACGGCCTACAACCACCTGATCACGCCGGTGGCCGAGCGGGTGGACGTCAAGGCCCTGGTCTACCAGGTGCCGGGCGGCATGCTGACCAACCTGGTCAGCCAGCTGGAGAAGCAGAACGCCTCTGACAAATTCGACGCGGTGCTCCAGGAGATACCCAAGGTGAGGAAGGAGCTGGGCTACGTGCCCCTGGTGACGCCCACCTCGCAGATCGTGGGCACCCAGGCCACGGTCAACGTGCTCTCGGGCGAGCGCTACAAGATCATCATCCAGGAGGTCAAGGACCTGTGCCGCGGGCTTTACGGCCGGACCCCGGCCCCCATCGACCCGGCGGTCATCAAAAAGGCCATCGGCGAGGAGAAGCCGATAACCGACCGGCCGGCCGACCACATCGCGCCCGAGTGGGACAAGGCCCGCAAGGAGATGGAGGGCATCTCGGACAACGAAGAGGACATCCTTTCCTACGCCCTGTACCCGGCGGTAGCCAAGCAGTACTTCGAGGCCCAGAAGGACCCGCTCAAGAAAAAGGCCAGGCAGGACGCCATCAAGGCGGGCACGGTGACGCCCGAGGGCCATCCCCTGCGCCGCTTCGTGATGAGCGTCGACGGCGAGGACTACGAGGTCGGGGTGACGGAGATAGAATAA
>DHHE01000062.1:1047-4708 GCA_002403115.1 bacterium UBP2_UBA4780
GGCAAGGAAGGGGTGGTGAAAGCCGAGATCAAGGCCAAGGACGCCATCATAGGGGGCAAGATAATAGGTAACATGAATATCATCAACAAGATAGAGCTTCAGAGCGGATCATCGGTCCACGGCGATATCAGGTCCAGGGGTCTTATAATAGATAACGATGTCGTCTTTGAGGGAAAAGCGGCCATGGGCGACAAGGAAATCCATAAGTAACTGCGATAAAGCGTGTTAGGCGGGTTGGTCTAGCCAATCCGCTTTTTTCTGCGCCATACTTGACAACAAGGCACTCAAGTGTTATAATATAAACGACAGCAGAGGAAACAAACACCAAAACAAAGCGTAATGTAAGGAGGGAGCCATGAAGCACGAGATCCAGAAATGGGAGCCCTTCCGCGAGCTCTCCGGTTTCCAGGACGAGATGAACCAGCTGTTCGAGGACTTCTTCGGCCGGGTGCCCGCCCGCCGGATGCTGTCCGAGGGATTCTGGGCCCCGCTGATGGACATCGAGGAGACCAAGGAAGAGATACTGGTCAAGGCCGAGCTGCCGGGGATGAAGAAGGAGGACGTCAAGATCCAGATCAACAACGACGTCCTGGCCATCACCGGCGAGCGCAAGCGGGAGGAGGAGACCAGGGAGAAGACCTTCCACCGCATAGAGAGGGCTTACGGCAAGTTCCAACGGATGATCCGTCTGCCCACCGAGGTGGACCCGGCCAAGGTCAAGGCCGCCTTCGAGAACGGGGTGCTGACCGTCAGGCTGCCCAAGAGCGAGCAGGCCAAGCCCAAGGAGATAGCCATCGAGGTCAAATAACCTTTTCCCAAATTTAAAACTGCAAATTGCTAAGTGAAGAAATAAATGACGCAAGTCAAGTACTTGTACATTTTGCACTTTGCAATTTGCATTTTGTAAGATGTCGGCTTTCAGACCTGAACCCGACGAGCCCCTCTATCCCATCAGCGTGGTGGCCCGGATGCTCAGGCTCCACGAGCAGACCCTGCGGATGTACGAGAGGCTCGGCTTCCTGACGCCGGCCCGGGTCAGCGGCAAGAACCGGCTCTACTCCCAGAACGACGTCCAGACCATCGAGGCCATCGTCTACCTGGTGAGGGAGCGGCGGCTGAACCTGGCCGGGGTGCGCATGGTGCTGGAGATGGTCAACGACCCCGAGGGCCAGGTGGAACGGATCCGCATCGAACTGCATCAAACATACAGACCGAACAACGAAACGACAGGGGGGGATCATGAGGAGCAGACTTGACCGGATCCGGCTGGCCCGGGCCGGCACCGTGGCCGTGGGCGTCAGCTGCCTGCTGGCCGGGATCATCCTGGCCTCCGGGCTGGGCTGGACGGCCTGCGCCCGGGCCGAGAGGCCGGAGTCCGACATCACCACCATCACGGCGGTGCCGCAAAGCCCGTTCGTGGCGGTGGCCAAAAAAGTGGGGCCGTCGGTGGTCAACATCCGCACCCGGAAGGTGGTGGAGATGCGAAGGCAGGAGTTGCAGGGCCCGTTCGACGACTTCTTCCGGGAGTTCTTCGGCGAGATGCCCAGGCGCGAGGCGCCCCGGCGGAACGTCGAGGGCCAGGGGTCCGGGTTCATCATCGACAAAAAGGGCCTGGTGCTGACCAACAACCACGTGGTGGCCGGGGGCGGCGAGCTGACGGTGAAGCTTTCGGACGACCGGGAGTTCATGGCCGAGGTGGTGGGGGCCGATCCCCGGACCGACGTGGCGGTGCTCCGGCTGGTCGACCTGAAAAAGGACCTGGCCGGGTCCGAGGTGGCGTCGCTGGGCAATTCGGACGACATCGAGGTGGGCGACTACGCCATCGCCATCGGCAACCCCTTCGGCCTGGAGCGGACGGTCACCCAGGGAATCGTCTCCTTCAAGGGGCGGAGCGGGCTGCCCATCGCCGGGGGCGGGCCGGTCTACCAGGACTTCATCCAGACCGACGCCTCCATCAACTACGGGAACTCGGGCGGACCGCTGGTCAACATCCGGGGCGAGGTCATCGGCATCAACACCGCCATCAATCCGGCCGGCCAGGGCATCGGGTTCGCCATCCCCATCAACATGGCCCGGGGCGTGGCCGGCCAGCTGATCGACAAGGGCAAGGTGGTGCGGGGCTATCTGGGGGTGGTGCCCCAGGAGGTGACCCCGGAGCTGGCAGAGGGGCTGGGGCTCAAGGGGAGGACCTCGGGCGTGATCGTGGCCACGGTCCAGGAGGAGACCCCGGCCAGCAAGTCCGGCCTGGAGCAGGGCGACGTCATCGTACGCTTTGACGGCAAGGAGGTGTCAAGCGTCGACAAGTTCCGCCAGATGGTGGCCGAGACCAAGGTGGGCGCCAAGGTGGAAATGGTGGTGGTCCGAGACAAGAAGGAGCTGAAGCTCCGGGCCACCATAGGCGAGCTGCCCGAGGAGACCGCGGCCGGGCCGGAGGCGCCCAAGGACGACAAGCCGTGGCTGGGGATCAGGCGGGTCCTGGCGGTGAACTCGGCCGAGGCCCAGCAGATGGGCGTCCGCGAGAAGCAGGGGGTGGTCATCCGCGAGGTCGAGGCCGGCTCCCCGGCCGACCGGGCGGGGCTCAGGGCCGGGGACGTCATCAAGAAGGTGGACGACAGGGTCGTCAAGGGCATGGACGACTACCTGTCCGCGGCCAAGTCCGGGGGAAGCCGGCCCCGGGTGCTGCTGATCAAGCGCGGCGAGAACATGTACTTCGTGGCGGTCAAACCTTAATCCCATGTCTGGAACACGGATGACGCGGATCCGACAGGATTAACACGGATAATCCAAGTCATTTTCAGTTAATATGATAGAGCACGACTTCAGCCCCGCGGCCGCCGACGAGCCCTCGTTGGGCATCTACCTGCGCGAGATCGGCCGGTACAAGCTGCTGACGGCCGGCCAGGAGCGCGAACTGGCGGCCCGGGCCAAGGCCGGAGACCGCGGGGCCATGGACCAGCTGACCGAGAGCAACCTGCGCTTCGTGGTCTCCATCGCCAAGGAGTTCCAGCACCGGGGGCTGAGCCTGGCCGATCTCATCAACGAGGGCAACGTCGGCCTGCTGCGGTCGGTGCAGCACTTCGACGCCTCCCGCGGCTGCCGGTTCTCCACCTACGCCATGTGGTGGATCCGCCAGGCCATCCTCAAGGCCCTGGCCCAGCAGACCCGGACCATCCGCCTGCCGATGAACCGGATCGACAAGCTCAACAAGATCTACAAGGCGGCCCAGGGCCTTAGGGCTGATCCCAAGAACCGGGGGGGGCGCCCCTCGCTCTACCAGATATCCAAGGCCACCCGGATGCCGGTGGAGGAGATCCAGGACCTGCTGGGCCACAGCGCCACCCAGGTGTCGCTGGACGCGCCGTTCACCGAGGAAGGCGAGCGCAGCCTTCTGGAGACGGTGGAGGACACCGGCGCGCTGTCGCCGGAGAAGGCGCTGATGGACAAAACCCTGTCGCACGACATCAAGGCGGCCCTGTCGGTGCTGACCCCGCGGGAGGAGAGGGTGCTCCGGATGTACTACGGGCTGGACAGCCAGCCGGAGGGGACACTGGACTCGATCGGCCAGAAGCTCAGCATCTCGCGGGAGAGGGTGCGGCAGATCCGGGACCGGGCCCTGCAGAAGGTGAAGATGGCCACCCAGGGCGGGCGGCTGAGGGCGTAC
>DHHE01000071.1 GCA_002403115.1 bacterium UBP2_UBA4780
ACCTGCCCGACGGATTGAAGGGTGACATCATAACGGATTAAAAAATCAGAGACATCCTTCAGTCTGTAAGGCACGGTGCCGGACTCAGGATGAAAGCAAAAAGGGCCAAGAAAACAGAGGCATCCTTCAGTTTGCCGGGCAAGGGGCAATCTCAGGATGACAAAGCCAAAAGACGAGTATTACGGAGATTTCGATGTTCGCCATAGTGGAATGCGGGGGCGCCCAGTTCAAGGTGTTCGAAAAGAGGAAGGTGCGCATACCCAGGATAACCGCCGGGCTGGGGGAGAAGTACCGGCTGGAGAAGGTGCTGCTGGTCAGCAACGGCAGGGAGACCGAGGTCGGCAGGCCGGTGGTCAAGGGGGCGGTGGTCGAGGCCACCATCGTCGGCCATCCGCGCTCGGCCAAGATCGTGGGCGTCAAATACAAGCCCAAGAAGGACTACCGCCGGCGCTGGGGGGCCAGGACCCTGTTCACCGAGCTGATGATCGAGACGGTCAGCCACCCGGCCATCAAGCCCGTCGCCAAGCCGGCGGAGCAGGCCGCTGCAAAGAAGGCACCCCGGCAAAGCTCGGCACCGGTCAAGAAGGAAACAAAGGCGGAGGACAAATAGATGGCACACAAGAAGGGCGTCGGCTCCTCAAGGAACGGGCGCGACAGCAATTCCCAGCGACTGGGGATCAAGGCCTTCGGCAACCAGAAGGTGAACGCCGGGGCGGTGCTGGTACGGCAGCGGGGGACCAAGTTCCACCCGGGCCTCAACGTGATGAGGGGGCGCGACGACACCCTGTTCGCCACCGCCGACGGCTTCGTGCACTTCGAGGCCTTCGGGAGCGGGGACAAGAGGATCAGCGTCCACCCGGAGCTGAAAACGAACGCGGCGGGGAAATAACCCCGCCGCTTCTTTTTCATCTGCAAAGACTAGAGTTGTCACCCTGAGATTGCTTCTCGCCTGACTGTTTGAAGGGTGACGGCATCATCCCCTTCGCAGGCTACCATGCTCACCCAACTCAGGGCATCGCTTCAGCCGGCAAGGCAAGGAAGGCTTCCCAGGATGACAGTAGTGGCGCAGGGAAAAGTACAGTATATGAAAGGGGAAAACCATGAAGCTGAGATACCTGGCCCATTCCGCCTTCCTGCTGACCACCTCCAAGGGCACCCGGATCATCACCGACCCCTACGAGGCCGGCTCCTACGGCGGGGCGGTCGGCTACCGGCCGATAGAGGAGGAGGCCGACGCCATCACCGTCAGCCACGACCATCCGGACCACTGCCACGTCTGCCAGAAGCACCGGGAGGCCAAACTGATCGAAGCGCCCGGCGAGCACCGGGTGGCCGAGGTCGAAATCCGCGGGGTGCCCACCTATCACGACCAGGCCGGCGGCCAGGAGCGCGGAAAGAACATCATGTTCGTGTACCAGGCAGACGGGGTGCGGGTCTGCCACTGCGGGGACCTGGGGCACGTGCTGGACGACAAGCACGTTAAGGAGCTGGGCCCGGTCGACGTCCTGCTGCTGCCGGTGGGCGGGTTCTACACCATCGACGCCGCCGAGGCCGACCAGGTGATAGCCAAGGTCAAGCCCAGGGTGGCGGTGCCCATGCACTACAAGACCGAGAAGCTGGGGTTCGGCATCGCCACGGTGGAACCCTTCGTCAATGGCAAGAACAACGTCATTAACATAGGCGAGTCGGAAGTAGAGATAGATGCGGCAAAACTGGCAAGGGGGCCGGAGGTCTGGGTGCTGAGGCCCTGCAAGCTGTAGGCGTCCGGCACTTTTCCATAAGGAATCCAGGAAAGCAGGAAAATCTGAGAGCCAGGGATACGTTCTTATGCAAAGTATAAGAGGGTTTGCTTTTTGCAAACCCTCTTTCTATTACCGGACACCCCTCGATCCCCTATCGAGAGGGGACAAACCAAGGAGGGGCTCGCACCTGCGAGCCCCTCCTGTTTTATGAAAAACCTACTTGGCGGGCTGGGCCGCGGGCGCGGCCTTGCGCCTGTTGTAGAGGAAGAAGCCGGCCCCCAGAATCAATGCCATGACGATGATCAGGGCGATGACGTTGTGGGCGATGATCGATATCAAAATTGTGATCAGCGACAGCACCAGGGCGATGGGGAAGGTCATCAGGCCGATGACGAAGCGGCTGGCGCTGCCCAGGAAGGGCAGGACGTCCAGGATGGTTGACAGGGGCCCGGTCATCATCAGCAGGCCGATCCACATCATCAGGAAGCCGATGATGCGGCCGGCCCAGCCGGCCACCTTGTACTCCTGCTTCATCTGGGCGACGGCCTCGTCGCGGGTGCCGGACACGGCCCGGTAGAGGCGCTTCTCGCCCTTGTGGAGGTAGGGGGCCAGGTCCGAACCCGACAGCTTGCCGAAGGCGGTGACCTTCCGGCCCGAGGGCAGGGCCCGGTAGCTGACTCGGACGTCGCCCACCTCGGGCTCGGCCACCGTGCCGTAGCCCCTGAAAAGGAAATTGCCTGAAAGCCGGTATTCGCTCTTCCCGGTGAGGTCCGTCTTGGCCTCCGACAGCTCCAGCTCCGACGAGGCCGGCAGGCCGATGCCGTCCGGGTCCACCGCGTAGGCCCCGACCCGGGCCGACGGGGCCGTGAAGGCAGCCGCCTCGATGGGCAGGGCCGGGTTCTCGTGGCCCTCGGGGTGCTTGAACTCGGAGGCGGGCTCCGGGTCCGAGGTCCACTGTTTCTTGTAGGTGTAGGTGGTGGTGGTCACCTCGCTGCCCCCGGTCTTCTTCTCCGTCTTGCTGTGCTTCTCCTCCACCCAGGCGAACATCTCCACCCGGCGCTCCAGCCTGATGAAGCTGCCCGGCCTGAGCAGCCCGGCGTCGCCCACCAGGTCCGGCGTCTCCAGCGGGGCGCTGACCGAGACCAGCTTGCCGTCGGCCTCGGCCGCCACCTTGCCGGCCGGCACCTCGACCGCC